>CAJXVQ010000772.1 GCA_913060685.1 uncultured Verrucomicrobiales bacterium | reverse complement strand
GTATAAGAGACAGGTGATGCCCCATGGAAGGCACACCTCGACTCCCTGCTTCATGGAGACCAACAACAGGCCCATGCCTTTGGAAAACGCTGTATGGAACTAGACCCGGCCCCAGATTCTTTAATTCAAGAGGCCATTGCAGTCTACAAAGGGCTCGATAGAGATGATCGTAGTTCTCAATTAATGAGAGGGATGATCTCTAGCATCGCGGGGACGCCCTCGGCCGAAGCCATACTTGATTCGATCGCCGACGATCCAGAGCTCCGTGGCGATCTCCTCGTGCCCCTTTCCACTGCAGCCACCTCGTCCATCCGTGACTTTGACCGTGTCGTTGATTTGGTGAAAGCAGGAGAACTACCCCCTGAGGTGGTCGATCACTTTTCCGTTGGCCGGATCTCACACAAATTTGACGCTAACCAGTTCAAGGAAACGCTAGTAAGCTTGGTCGAAGCGAATCCCGATGCGGCACCCGTCGTCCTCCGTTTGTTATCGATGTTCTACTACCGGGATCCCGAGCGGTTTGGGCAGGTTCGTGATTTCGTAGTCAGCTTAGTTCTGATGCCCGAAGTCATTGCTCACATCAACGGTACGATGATTGGGCACTCCTGGAAGGAGGCCGTTCAAGCCATCCTCCGAACGCCTCCTAAAGGGTTTGTCAGCGACCTGGCCACTACGTTGGCCGACCATGCTGATTCGAACATTACAATTCCCTACAATGATTCCGGAGCCTCACCCGTGCTTCGAGATCTACTGCAACGATTTCCGAAGGAGTCCTGGGCGGTCCTTGAAACACGACTCCGAGATGAGGAGGGAAATTCCAATTTCACCATCGTCGATCTGCTTTGCCGAGACGGACGCATGGATAACTCAGGGGTCCCGCTATGGGAATTGCAGCCGTCCGACTTCAAAGAGTGGGCGGCTCAAAATGTCGATTTGATGCCCTATTTTCTTCGTCATATGCCGCTCTATGTGATCGAACGATCTGACCCTGCCATTCCGGATCCCGCGACCCAGAACTCTGCTAAGAGCCCACAGGAAGAAGTTCCCATCAAGTTGCACGATCCGACCGACGCACCTGACCTCGGAGACCGCTACGTTTGGCACCCACTTACTCTAGTTGTAGTGGAGCTCTGCGGAAAGGACGATTTGCTAGGAGCCCTAAGTTCGAACATTTTCAGCTTCAGCTCCACCGGCTCGCGAGTCCCCTATTTGGAGAAGCGGCGGCAACTCATGACGGACTTGACTAAATCTAAGGTTCCTGATCTCAAACTAATTGCACAGAAGATTTGCGACGATCTGAAACTGGAAATCCAAAGAGAACAGAAAAACGATGCCCAGCGAGCTGCGGGCATTCACACGTGGTAACCAATTGGGACCGTCTTTACGAAATTTACGAAATTCCTCGCTGAACTCGAGAGTTGATAACACCCGTCGAGAGATGCATCTCCAAAGAAAATAATTAATTGGTAACATTTTTAGTGACACACCCCATCCAAATGCCTTCTATATATAATATATTTAATCAGCAATAGATCAGCGGATCACCTTTCATTGTTGAAACAGCCCTTAAAAAACGATGATAACCACTGAAGCCGCATCCGTCGCCATTAGCATTACCAAAGGAATTATCAAACTCTCAGGAGAAGTTGACTTGATTCTAGCAGAAAAGGCCGCCGTTCATGGTCCTCTCGCTCTCACAGTACCAAAAGTTTCGCTCGCACTAAACAATGACGTCATGAGAGCAGGTCTCAGAGAGCTACTTGTTGTTGACGCTGAATCGCTAACGGCATCGGAAAAAAGAAACATCCAAGACAAGATTGATTCTGGCTCAAAGAAGCAGCTTTACAACCTGGTCCGGCGCTACCTACCCAAACTCGCCGGAAGCCGATACCTAGATCTGACTTCAAATTTCATCAAAGAGCTGAAGAAGTCTCGACCTGAGTGGGGCAATGACTCTCAACTCCAGGTAGCGGCATTCTACGTTGCTCAAGGTGACGACGACCGAGAGAATAGTTATGCTTGGCGAATTGCCTTAACCGTAGTCGATGTTCTGGCAGAATTCGGCACCGAAAACACGGCTCTATTTACAAGGGACCCAAAGATTCAAGGTCTCGTCGGTTCGGTCTTGAAGCGATTTGGTGATGCTGATCTACAAAAGCTCGATTCATCGAAAGCCGTGCTACGTGCCGTTCTTTCAGCGACCCTAAATGGAGCCCTGGACAATCGAGCTCTCGTCGAGGCTAAGAATCCATGGGTTGACGGAATTCTTGATGCACTTGTCACAGCCAGGGCATCTTTGCCCAAAGAAACGCAAGACGAGTTTCTCGTCGGCCTCGTTCAAGGAAAAGGATATCCGTTACTGGTAGCGAGTTTGTTGGAGGCAGCAGCCTGTCTCTTATACACATCTCCGAGCCCACGAGACCGAGGCTGATC
>CAJXVQ010000771.1 GCA_913060685.1 uncultured Verrucomicrobiales bacterium | reverse complement strand
GATCTACACAGAGTAGATCGTCGGCAGCGTCAGATGTGTATAAGAGACAGTGGGAAAGGTTTGGGATGACGACGCTTCACGCCGGCAATCTTGTAAGGATCAGGTTTGGGGGTCATTGCTGAAATGCTTCGCTTTGATAAACTACCATTCCAAAAGGGAAAGGGTTTTCAAATACCGATCAGCCGCTAGAGTGTCGTCATGAGCCGCAAAGATATCAAACGCCTGACAGAATTAGCCTCGTGTGGAGGATGAGCCTCGAAGCTCGGCCAAGCCGAACTCACGCAAGTCTTGCGTGGCCTTTCCAACATTTCAGATCCTAATCTCCTTATCGGCTCCGCAAGCTCGGATGATGCCGCCGTTTATAGCATTAGTGATGACCTCGCCCTGGTGCAGACACTCGACTTCTTCACCCCCATCGTCGACGACCCGTATCTCTTCGGCCAAATCGCGGCCGCCAATTCGCTGTCCGATGTCTACGCCATGGGAGGAAAGCCGATCACTGCCATGAATATTGTGGCGGTCCCCACAGACCTGATCGATCTCGACACGGTCAACCAGATCCTCAAAGGAGGAGCCGACAAGGTCGCAGAAGCACAATGTTCCCTCGCCGGTGGTCACACCGTGCAAAATCCCGAGCCCCTTTACGGCCTCTCGGTTACCGGTCTGGTCAATCCCCATCGGGTCATTTCGAACGCCGGAGCCAAACCCGGCGATCACCTCCTCCTCACCAAACCACTCGGAACAGGTATCATCTCGACTGCCATTAAGCGCGGGATCTGCTCCCCGGAACTTGAAGCCAAGGCCTCCATACAAATGGCATCTCTTAACACGCCCGGCACCGCCATCGCCGCAGTCGGACTGACCCGTGCCGGCACCGATGTCACCGGCTTCGGCCTTCTCGGTCATCTCAGCCACATGTGCCGTGAATCAAAGGTCACTGCGCGCATCGATTCCGCCGCCGTCCCAACCATCGATCCCGATGTTTTGGAATTCATCAAACAAGGATGTATTCCCGGAGGAAGCCGTGAAAACCTGCGCCTCGCCAAGGAGTTCACCACTTTCGGTGCCAACGTGTCGGAAGAAATTCAAGTTCTTCTCACCGATGCCCAGACCTCCGGCGGCCTCTTACTCGCGGTGGACCCGAAGGATCTCCACGAGGCTCAAGATCTTCTTTACGCCAACGGTGCTCCCATCGTCTCCGAGATTGGCATTTTAACTTCGCCCGACGAAAAGCTGGTCGTGGTTTCATAGAAGCCTTCGCCTCTCAAGCACTTCACAAGCGCAGACCAAAGATGGCTGCGCTTTTTTTTTCGAACCGGTCCTCACATCGTGAAGCAAGTCATCATCAGATCCATTCTCCTGAATGCTCTCGGGATCCCCTTGTTTGGGATCTACCTGATAATCAACCAGCGAACTGGAATTGACCATCGCATCGTCGAGATGCCGGAATGGGTCCCCTTCTGGCCGATCATGACGATCCCTTATATTCTCATGCTCATCGTTCCGTGGATCGGAGCGACCTTACTCAAAGAAAACGGGAATTTTTACCAATACCTCGTTTCAGTCTTGCTGTCCTTCCTCGTCATTTCGAGCATTTGGTATTTCCATCCCACCGAAATGACCCGCCCTGTAACTCCCGGGGGGGCCATATCCCAAATTCACCAAATCCTAATTGCCCACGACAACCCCGTCTGCATCGTGCCATGCGGCCATGTCATGGGCCCCATCGCCATCACCTGCCTCCTTGGACTCGAAAGACCACGCTGGCTTCTCTGGATGCTCCCGCTTCTTGGCATCGGCACTATTTCAATTGCGACAACCTGGCAGCATCGACCTTTCGACATCGTCGCCGGGGC
Organism: uncultured Verrucomicrobiales bacterium; assembly: GCA_913060685.1. Classification (GTDB taxonomy): domain Bacteria; phylum Verrucomicrobiota; class Verrucomicrobiia; order Verrucomicrobiales; family Akkermansiaceae; genus SW10. The sequence continues at coordinate 587 of CAJXVQ010000771.1, read as the reverse complement.
CATCATCTCATTGACCGCTGTTCTTCTCACCCGGAAGCTCTTTATGCGATTCGAGCAAGGATAAGCCGCCTCTCTTCGTAGTCATGGTCGATTTTCCCATGAAACTCTTCTGCATCCTTCTCCTCGCGACCATTTGTCAGGTCAACGCCAAACGACCTAATATCCTCTTCTGCATTGCGGATGACTGGGGCGCCCCCCACGCCTCGATCTACGGGAATGACCCCGTGGTCAAGACCCCCGCTTTTGATCGCATTGCCAGGGAAGGCGCTCTCTTTCACCACGCCTACGTCTCCTCGCCCTCCTGCACGCCCTGCCGGAATTCCCTCATGACCGGCCAGTGGCACTGGCGACTGAAAGGCGGGGCCAACCTCTACGGAACCCTCCCCCAGGAAGTCGAAACATACGCCCGGCTTCTCCAACAATCCGGCTACCACACCGGATCATGGCGGAAGTCATTCGGCCCCGGAAAACTCAAGGGGAAATTTCTCCAGGATCATCCAGCCGGACAGATCTATCGAAAAGGGTTTGAAGAATTTCTCTGTCTCTTATACACATCTCCGAGCCCACGAGACCGAGGCTGATCTCGT
>CAJXVQ010000770.1 GCA_913060685.1 uncultured Verrucomicrobiales bacterium | reverse complement strand
CGAGATCAGCCTCGGTCTCGTGGGCTCGGAGATGTGTATAAGAGACAGAATCAGCTCTCTCCAAAGCCGGGCATCCTTCCGACCTCCGGGAAAAACTCAAAGCACCCGAGTTTGGAAACTACGTCGATCACAAGACCCTCTTCGACGGCTCAATCAAAGCCGCTCCCTATAGCCCTTCCCGCCTCTGGAAACGCAGTCCCGACATCTTCGACTCCATGCTCATCCGGGGCATCGGCCTCGGACAAGGCCGCAACGGCCGCACGAATAGTCACGTCGCCAAGGTGAAGCAGCCCTTCACCATCGAGGACAAGGCCGGAGTCAAGGACTACGCCGCTCAGACCAAGGCCGATTCCGCCACCCTCGGCACCTTGATGCGTAATGCCGAAGTCGTCGTCGGCAAACTCACCTCCGGCGCCTTCCACAAACTGCACGTCCGGGAGCACGGCGAGATCCCGGACGACCAACTTCCCAAGGACAAGAAAGGAAAACCCATCCGACCCCGCCACCCCAAAACCCCCGGGCCATTCGAAAGCATCATCCTGAAGGAAAGCGAACCCACCGATGAAGAGATCGATGCTGCAATCAGCACGATGTATTCCCTGGTGATTGAACAAGAACCGACCGTCGAAGGCCTCGCCAAGTACCGCGGACTGATCCAAAAGTGCATTACCGCAGGCGACAATGGCGAAGGACTCCGGATCGGACTCATCGCCATCGCGATCAGCCCGGAAGCAATCTACCGAAGTGAAATCGGAATCGGCCCCAAGGACCAACACGGACGCCAGATGCTGCCGCCTTCCGACCTCGCCACCGCAATCGCCTACGCCCTCACCGATTCCCCTCCCGATGCCGAACTCCTCGCCGCTGTTGAAGAAGGAGAACTTTCCGACAAAGCCGACATCACCCGCCAAATCAAACGTCTCTGGGATAATCAGGAAATCGCGAAACCACGCATCCTCCGCTTCTTCCACGAATTCTTCGGCTACCACGATGCCCCCAAGGTCTTCAAAGACACCGCACGTTTCAAAGGCGACTATCGCAATGTTCCCGAGCGTCTCGTCGAAGATGCCGACACCCTCGTGAAGCACATTGTCCGCGAGGATCAGGATGTCTTTTCCCGCCTTCTCACCACCGAGCGATATTTTGTGGCTCACTCGGGAGACAATGAACTCGAGAAACAGGGCAACACCGAACTCAAGGAGTTTTACAATTACCTCAAGGACAAGGGTTGGGAGAAATTTCCCTACAATACTCCCAAGGATCACGGGGACAAGGCACGGACCATCAGTCGCAAATTCTTCAGTCACCCGAATGGGAACGTCGTGAAAGGCTGGATGAAATACCTCACCCAGTGCGACAAAAACGGCGTCAACCCAATGCCCATGCAAAACGGTCGGGTCTACATCAAGCTCTACGACCTTGATGAAAAGACCTTCGACTACCCGGTCGAGCAACCCTTCGTCCTCGCCAAGGGAAAACGCATCGGCATCCTGATGCACCCCGCCTGGCTACTCGCCCACTCACTCAATCTCGACAACGATCCCGTGCGTCGAGGCAAGTGGATCCGCGAACGACTCCTCGCCGGAACCATCCCGGAGCTCCCCATCACCGTCGACGCCAGCATTCCGGAAGACCCGCACAAGTCCCTGCGCGAACGCTTCACCAAGATCACCAACGACAAATACTGCTGGCGATGCCACGAAGGCATGAACCCCTTGGGCATGCCCTTCGAATCCTTCGACGACTTCGGCCGCCACCGCAATGGCATCGAACTTCTCCACGGGAAGAATGCCAAAAAGCCTGTTGATTCCACCGGTTTTCTCACTGGCACGGGAATGGAATCTCTCGACGGTGAAGTCGGGGATCCCATCGAAATGCTCCAACGCATTGCCAGGTCGGATCGCGCCCGCCAATCCTTCGTCCGCCACGCCTTCCGCTACTGGATGGGCCGCAATGAATCGCTCACTGATTCGCAAACGCTCATCGCGGCCGACCGCGCCTATCTCGATGCTGGTGGCAGCTTCCGCGCGATGGTAATTTCCCTTCTGACCTCCGACTCATTTCTCTACCGCAAGACTCCCACCAAATGATGAACAACCGACGAACCTTCCTCAAAGGCCTCACTCTCGGATCCGGAGGCGTGGCACTGAGTCCGATGCTTTCCAGCTTCGCCGCCACCACCCGGGAGCAACATCCCCAACGCTTCGTCTTCGTCGTCAAATCCAGCGGCGTCATTGCCGATCGGCTCGAACCCGAGTCACTCAAACCCGAACTGGTGGATAAAAACAAATTCGTCAACGCCTCGCTCGCCAATCACAAGCTCCCCGCCGAGCTCGCTCCCCTCGAGCCTTTCAAAGACCAAACCGCCATCATCCAGGGCCTTTCCGGCAAGATGTGCAAAGGCGGCCACTCCAGTTGGTATGGGGCCTGTCTCTTATACACATCTGACGC
>CAJXVQ010000769.1 GCA_913060685.1 uncultured Verrucomicrobiales bacterium | reverse complement strand
CTACACAGAGTAGATCGTCGGCAGCGTCAGATGTGTATAAGAGACAGTCTCTGGAGTCATCGAGGACCAAGATGCGACTGTCGTCGATGGGGGTGCAGTTACTGCGGGAAATGAGACGTCCAGATTGGGAGCGGTGCGTCGCTCGCTGGCGAGATTGACTTTGTGATCTGAGTGCCGCCGTGCTGGACATCATTCTGGTGGAGTTGAAGGGTGGAGGGCTCGTCGCCGGCAAGGAAATGGGGCAGATCATCCGGGAGCACAACGCTGAATAGTCAGGGAAAAGATCAGGGCGATTGCTGTTTCGCTTTGGTAACCTCCGTGCATCAGAATTTGTCACATTGGAGTGCGAAATTACGCTGCCGGAGCACGCCCGCTGTCATCAGAATTTGATGTTGTGCATGGTAAGATCTTTCAAGACCTCACGGTGTGCAAGCTCCCATGCTTCGGTATCATTTTGGGTGCCATAGATCCCGAGTATCATTACCCGCGCGTGGCGTGGAAAATGCCGCCGCGCGACCGACTTGAATTTAAAACTGCGCTTATCGGCGCCACCGGGGACGTCCCGCAAGAGGTTGATCCCTTCCATACCCTCGGCCCAAGCAAGTTTAAAGATATAGAGAGGCATTCCGTTTTCATCCCGAAATTGAGTGATATCAAACACGAGTTGGTGCCCATCGATGGTGAAAGTACGGCTTGGTAGAAAAGCTTCCACCTCGTTCCCAAGAATTCCCATGCAAACTTCGGGCGAGTGACCGAAAACCTGGGAAAGACCGTAGCTATCGGTTTTGTTCCATTCGAAGAAGTTCACACTGATCCGGCGTCCATTTCCTCCATCGATCCACCCAGCTTGCGATTTGTCGCAGAACAGCACGCTCACGACCTTATCAGACACTGCTACGCTGAAGTTTTTTTCGCTATCCTGCGGGAAGACATATTCCAGAAGATTCCGGCCTTCCCCGGGTTCCGGCGGGTGCTTCCACCACCATGCCACGGCTTCGGAGGATAAGACTGCGAGAGGTATGGCTGCCATGGCCAGCCATACCCTGGTCCGGGACTTCAGGGAAGACGTTGGATTCATGAGAGATTTACCTTGGTGCGGAGCAGGGTCATGTTCCTGCGGTTGTTCATCCCAACCAAGACGCGGGTGATCAGCAAGAGGCAAATGCTCCCGATACCGAAGGCCGCGTGCCCCACCCCGTCATGAGCTGCCTCGAAGGCCGCATCGCCCTTTGCGAAGCTGATGTGGGTAAGATACAGGGCGCGGCCCACGTTTACGATGAGCGCAACGATGCCCGCCAGCCCCACCAGGAGAAATCGCTGCCCAATCCGGACCCGGAACAATTCGCCAAAATATAAACCCATCATGATGAGACTCTGGAGAGACCGGATCCCGCTGCACCCGTCTGCGACTTCGACCTGCTGGCCGTTGAACTCAAGGATCACGCCGGATACGATCACGGGTTGTCCTCCGATATGAAACAGGCCTGCTGTCGCCTGCACCACCCACTCGGTCAATACCTGGATGAGCGAGTTCTCCAGTTGAAAGGGATAAGGAATGGCCGAGAGCGCGAACACTGTTACGGGAATCATGCCCAGGCTCGTGCCTTTGCCACAGTGCCTCAAAATTAACCAGTGACTGAGAAGCGCGACCATTCCGGCATGCAAAACCATCGGCAGGCGCCAGGAGGAATCAAAGCCTTCGAGGGCTCTGATTGAGAACAATACTGGAAAAAGAATACCTGCAGTGACTGCCAGTCCAAGCCCTCTGGAAGGGGGATGTTCATCCCGGGACCGTAACTGCCAACGCCTAAAGAACAAGAAGGCGGCCATTGGTGGGACAAACCAACCAAACTCATAGTATTGGCCATGAACCCATGCCGGAATCAAACTATAATAAAGCTGAAGCCACAGCAGGGTGAGGGTGATGATCACCGCCACGTCCGATGCAAATGAGTCTTCCCGAGAGGAGGCGCAATCCGGAGAAGCTGATTCAAGGACTGTTTTGGCTGCATCGGAATTCATCTTAATGGAGGGTGCTAAAAATCGGAAAGTTTTCCCAATAGTGGGGTGGATCCGAAATTTCGGCCACGGGGAAGCCTGTTCTAGCTTTGGAGGGCGCGTGCGGGAGATTGATAAGAGATCGAGATCACTTGATCAAGGAGGGAGTTGTTATCTGCCCGAGTGCCTCTCCATGAGGTCGCAGGAGGGATTTGAGCTCCATCGGGATCTGCAATTTAACGCGAAAAGATTCACCGCTCATCCGAGTAAAGTGACCAACGGAAGTGCTACGACCAGCTTCCCGTTTGTCATCAGGGGACCCTGTTATGCAGGTCGTTCTGAAGGCCGACGGGAGATCTAACTCTGCTGCTAGGAAATTGCTTTTGGCGGGAGGGTCTTGAAGCCGTTTTTGCTGTCTCTTATACACATCTCCGAGCCCACGAGACCGAGGCTGA
>CAJXVQ010000768.1 GCA_913060685.1 uncultured Verrucomicrobiales bacterium | reverse complement strand
ACGAGATCAGCCTCGGTCTCGTGGGCTCGGAGATGTGTATAAGAGACAGGCATGTCCATGTGGTGAACGATTCCGTTGGAAACGGAACCAGGCTTAACGACTCCAGGCCAGCGAATCGCAGCAGGAACCCGCCATCCGCCCTCCCAGTTGGTGTTTTTCTCTCCGCGGAACGGATTGACGCCAGCGTCGGGCCAAGTGTTTTTGTGCGGTCCGTTATCAGTCGAGTAGTGAACGATCGTGTTGTCGCCAATTCCGAGATCGTCGAGCGCTTTGAGAAATTTTCCGATGTGCATGTCGTGTTCGACCATGCCGTCAGCATATTCATCCTGCCCGGAGATTCCGCGAAGCTCTTTCTTGACGTGCGTCCGGAAATGCATGCGTGTTCCACTCCACCAGACAAACCAGGGCTTGCCTGCTTTCTCGGCACGTTGGATGAAGTCGATGGCACGGTCCGAGGTATCATCGTCGACAGTTTCCATGCGCTTCTTGGTAAGAGGGCCGGTGTCTTCGATCTTGCCGTCGGCCTTGGAGTCAATAACTCCGCGGGGACCGAATTTTTTGCGGAATTCGGGGTCTTTCGGATAATCCTCATTCTCTGGCTCTTCTTCTGCGTTGAGGTGGTAGAGATTTCCGTAGAATTCGTCAAAACCATGGTTGGTCGGAAGATGTTCGTCGCGGTCACCAAGGTGGTTTTTTCCAAACTGACCAGTCATGTAGCCCTGATCCTTGAGAAGACCGGCAATGGTCGGATCTTTTTCACTCATGCCTTCCTTCGCTCCGGGGAGACCGACCTTCGAGAGTCCGGTGCGGAAAACGCTTTGGCCCATGATGAAGGAGGAACGGCCAGCGGTGCAGGATTGCTCGCCATAGTAGTCGGTGAAGAGGATGCCTTCGTTCGAAATGCGATCAATATTGGGCGTTTTATATCCAACCAGGCCACGAGTGTAGGCCGAGATATTTGACTGACCGATGTCATCTCCCCAGATGACGAGGATATTCGGTTTTTTTGCGATTGCGGACGTCAGCGAACTGCTGAGTATTGCTGTGGTAGTGAGTAGACATTTTAATTTCATATTACTTTTCGGTGGATACAAGCCAACTTTCAGTGATAATCTAAAATTTCCCCATGTCTAATTGTTTCTTTTGATCTCAATCAAAGGAGATCGAAAAAAGTCTAATCCGCGAGGAGCTCGCGGATATGGGGGGTGTAGAGTTCGGGCTCGAGGAGGAAGGAATCGTGGCCTTTGGCGGAGTGCACCGTGATGTGCATGGTATCGACTTCGGCATCTTCGAGATGTTTGACGAGTTCCGCTTGTTCCTCGGGGTAGAAGCAGAAATCGGAGTCGATCGAGAAGACGAGGAACTTATGACCAGCGGCTTGGCAGCTGGCGAAGAGGTCTTCGGGTGAGTCGGCATCAGCTTGGAAGACGGCATTGTAGCGGGACCACATGTCGATGATGCGGAGGTAGGTGTTGGCGTCGAATCGCTCTGCAAATTTCTTCCCCTGATGGAGCATGTAGCTCTGAAAGGTGTCGCGGACTTGATACCATGAGAGCATTTCCTCTTCGTGGACGAGTTGGCGCCGGGCGCGGCGCTCGAAGGTATCGAGATGGACGAAGGTTTTATGCGAGATCATGCGGGCCAGAGCGAGACCGATGCGGGGATCTCCGGCATCATAGTAGTCGCCGCCGTTGAAGTGTTTGTCGTTTTCAATCGCGAGGATTTGCTCGAAGAGGATGAGGCGATTGAGCACGGTGGTTTTGAAGCCACTGGCGATGGGGATGACCTTTGAGACGCGGTCGGGGTGACGGGTGGCGAAGGTGAGGGTGCAGAGTCCGCCGACGGAGGGGCCGATGACGGAGTGGAGTTTTTCGATGCCGAAGTGATCGAGGAGAGGGAGTTGTGCATCGACAAGATCGGCGACGTTGAGGTGGGGGAAAGTGGAGCCGAAGGGTTTGCCGGTTTCGGGATTGATGGAGGCGGGGCCGGATGAGCCGTAGCAACCGCCAAGGTAGTTGGCGCAGATGACGAAGAAGCGGTTGGTGTCGATGGCTTTGCCGGGGCCGACCATTTCGTTCCACCAACCTTCATGGAGTTCCCCGGTCCAGTAGTCGGAGCCCTCGGGGGAGGTGGGATGGTTTCCCGAGACGTGGTGGGTTCCGGAGAGGGCGTGGAAGAGGAGGATGGCGTTTGATTGGTCGTCGTTCAGTTCGCCCCAGGTTGCGTAGGCGAGTTGCGCCGAGGGAATACGACCACCATCCCGGAGGGTGAGATCGCCGAGAGGAAGGAGGGAGGTTTTGGTATCCGACACGGGGAGATGAAAACCTTAAACACGGGAATTTGGAACTCTAAACAAACCGAGCCCGGGTGGATGCCGGGAGTTGGGTTTCGATGCTGACCTGAAATAGAGTCAAGGTGATTGAACTGTCTCTTATACACATCTGACGCTGCCGACGATCTAC
>CAJXVQ010000767.1 GCA_913060685.1 uncultured Verrucomicrobiales bacterium | reverse complement strand
ACGAGATCAGCCTCGGTCTCGTGGGCTCGGAGATGTGTATAAGAGACAGGGCATCGACATTAGTAATCGCACTCCAACCTACAGCTTCACCGGGCTCAATGCCATCAAGCCCGACATGCTCCGCGAGGCCGCCAAGAATGCCCGTATTGCGGCCAGTGAATTTGCCTCCAATGCCCAGGTCGAAGTGGGCGGGATTCGGACCGCCCGCCAAGGTGGCTTCATTATTCGCGATGCCGGAAGCGAAAGCACGGACTCGCATAAAATCGAGAAAGACGTTCGCGTCGTGACCACCATCACCTTTTTCCTGACCGACTAGAGTTGTTCAGGATCGATTGTTCGTGGGGAGAAAATCCCCGGTCGCTCACTTCTTTTTCGGCGGCATGAAACTTCCCGCCCCTGGAGAAAAATCCCACGGATCGGTCTTCACTCCCATCCCTTCCAGGAACGCGCCTGAAGAAAACGCGAGGAAGAAATTCTCATCGCCTTTGGCATGACGCGTTCGCGCATAAACGGCCTTCATTGCAGGCAACACTGATCTCGCCGATTGACCCCTCAGTTCAATTGCCCGACACGCCCGCAGAGCTACCGCCCAAGTCGGATGATCCAACTCTTTCACCAGCACCTTGAATGCCTTCTCGCGGTGCTTTCTATCCGAAGCCAAGAGCGCCGCCACTTCGATCCGAACATCTGCCGCCGGATCTTGAAGAAGACCCACCAACAAAGATCTCACGGGATTCCCGATCTCCCGATCACGCAAGGCGATCACTCCCCAGAATCGCTTCGCGGGATCATCCGATGAAAGAGCCTTCACTCCGATTTCCACTCCGCGCCCTACCGAATCCGCCACCTTCCAAATCCCCACAAGATCCGGCTTGTTTGCGGCCTTGCCCGAAACGATATCGCCGATTGGTTTACCCTCCCGGGTAATCCAATCAACCATGACACCCTCGGGTAAACATCCCACGTCATTCGTCTCTCGACGTAGACGATGGAATGCCTTTTGAGCTTCGGCCAAGGCCTTGGCCTCCTCGCGGGTCAACTTCTGCGTGACAATATTCCGAAGATTATCGGGGTCCGTCTCACAATCATAAAACTCCTCAACACTTCTCGTCCGCTTCAAGTAGTGCTCTTGCCCGCGTGTCAGCCGCATCCCACTCTTTTCATACCGATACATCTCCTGCCGGATCTCCCCGAGATCTGAGAAGACAGACCGTTGGTTCCACGAGTAATGCGGATGGAAATTTCGAATATAAAGCCACCGACCGTTTCGCACCGATCGGGCACAATCGAAGACTTCATCCACGCGCTCCCGGGCTCCATAAACCCACTCTCTTTTCTCACCACCACCCACGACGCGACTCTTCGAGAGGGTGTCTGGCACCTCCACTCCTGCCAGATTCAACACCGTCGGTGCGAAATCGATAAAGCTCACCAAGCGGTCCGTTTTCTCTCCGGCCTTGGGAGCATTCGGCACCAAATGCCGCCACTTCGCCGGCACTCGCACCAACAAAGGAACCCGCATTCCTGAATCGGTCAGCAGTCGTTTATGCCGGGGCATCCCCGATCCGTGATCGGAGTAGAAGAAAACGATCGTGTTTTCCTCCAATCCATCCTCTTTCAGCTCCCGGAGAATCCGCCCGACATTCTGATCCATCACCGTGACGCAATCGTGATAGCGGGCCAGGCCTTTCCTGATGACCGGGGTATCGGGATAGTACGATGGAACTCCGACTTTTGCCGGATCATGAATTTCACCGGGCGAAAGTTTTGCCTGCACCTCTTTTTGAAATACTTCGTGGGGCCAGACCATCGTCCTTGATTGATGGGAGGTCATATCGTTAAAGATCGCAAAGAACGGTTGTCCTTCCTTCTTCCCTCTCCAATGAGCTTTGGCACTGGATTCGTCCCAACACGCCTCCACCAACCTCGCCGCATCCGCCGAGTTATAGTCCGTCTTCACATTGTTCGTGGTGTAGTAGCCAACCTCTCTCAAATACTCGGGAAACCCACGCGTCCCCTCGGGCAGAGGATGGGCCGAACGCATCTGACCGGTCCCGGAGGTCGTGGGATACAATCCCGAGATGAGACACGAGCGCGACGGGGCACACACCGGATAAGCGGCAAAGGCATGAGTGTAAAAAATACTTTCCTTGGCCAGAGCATCGATGTTTGGCGTCACCGCATCAGGATCACCATAGCAGCCCAGAGTCGGACTCATATCCTCGGCGACAATCCAAAGAATATTCGGGCGCTCGACCTTGCTCTTTCCGTCCAAGAGATCGATCGGCTGCCCGTGTGCCAAACTCACTCCCATCAAAAATATGACGATCAATTTCATCCCGACATCCCACTCCAATCCTCTTCAGACATCCAATCTATAATTCATACTCACTCCAGATTCGAAATCCGGGTATCGCGAGAGGGGCGTGTTGCGCCAATGAATGATGACACCGAAGGGGGGCGGTCGTTGTGCCAAGATT
>CAJXVQ010000766.1 GCA_913060685.1 uncultured Verrucomicrobiales bacterium | reverse complement strand
GGCAGCGTCAGATGTGTATAAGAGACAGTACCTATACCGTGTTGGTGGATTCTTCGGCTCAGCAAGCGAAGTCGTTCGTTCGTGACGCTCTTTTTGAAATGGCACAGATCGAGATGGAGACATTGGCGAAACGTTTCGAATAGATTCTTTTTATTGGCCTGTGTTCTCTCGCTTCAGGTTGAAGTAGGGGCTTACTTTTTGTGGTAGAAGCGACCGTCTTCGGCGCCGATCAGGAGTTCGCGCTTGCCGTCGCCGTTTAGGTCGATGGTGGTGGGGCTGGAGCTGTGGCCGGAGACTTTGCGCTTGGCGAGGTTACCGATTTTCTTGAAGACGGTCTTTCCCTTGAGTTGGCCTTCGTTGCGGTAGAATTCGGCGTTGATGGAGTTGACGAGGAGGTCGAGGTCGCCATCGCGGTCCCAGTCGATGATGTCGATTTTACTGCGGCCGCTTTTGCCGGCGTGGTTGGTGTTGAGGGCGAGAAAACTGCCGCTTTCGGTGATGAAGATGCGTTTGCCGGGGAGGAGGGTGAGTTTTCCGTCGGCGTTCTTTTGTCGCTCGAAAAAGGCGAGGTAGCCTTCGTGATCGAGGACGATGAGGTCGTTGAGTTGGTCTTTATTCCAATCGACGATGACGGGAGTGGTGCGCCATTGGGTGACGAGGTTTTTGCCTTCGGGGTCCCACCAATTCCAGGAGGGCTTTGGGGGTTCATTGAGCCACGCGACGGTGACGGCTTGAGCGGGGCCGAGCTTGGGTTTGATAAGGGTGCCGATGTTGGGGAACCATTGGATCTTTCCCCAAATGGAGTTGATCATGATGTCGGGCAGTCCGTCGTGGTTCCAGTCACCAATCGATTGGGTGGTGTAGCCCCATTTGGCTTCGCCAGGGCCTTGGATGGAACCGTTTGGTCCGGCCTGGATATGAATGATTTTTCCGTCTGATTTGAGGAGGACGGGGGCAGCCCACTTGGGAGTGGCTTTACCGTCGAGATTTTCGAAGAAGGCGATGTTGCCGGCGGTGTTTCCGGAGATGATGTCTTCGTCACCATCGGCGTCCCAATCGTAGCCGACGGGGGTGGCAAGGGCTCCGAATTTAAGATCATCGGCTTCTTGTTGGAAGTATTTGGGAGGGAGGAATTTGGGAGTGCCGTCGTTGGTGAAGGATCCGGTGTGTTCGAGGAAGGCGACGCGTCCGTCTTCGTCTCCGACGATGAGGTCTTGGTCGCCATCGTGGTCCCAGTCGATAGCGGTGGGGGTGATCATTTGGACGTGCATGGCGAGTTCTTTGCCATCGTGTCGGAGGCGTTGTCCGGCGGCATAGATGGGGGCTTTGGCGGTGCCGGTGTTTTGGAAGTAGGTGAAGCCATCGAGGAATTCGCCGCAGAGGAGGTCGAGGTCGCCGTCGGAATCGAAGTCGACAAGGTTGGGGGAGGGCATGCCGTAGACATCGACGGGTTTGCCATCGGCTTCGATCTTACGAGGTTCTTCGTACTTGGGCTTTTCGTTGGTGCCGGAGTTGCGGAGGAGGTAGACCCAGCCACGGAGGGGGCCGTTGCTCCAGGTGCCCTTGTGGTCGTAGGCGTTGTCCCAGCCGTATTCGCCCCAATACCCTTCTCCGACGATGAGATCGAGGTTTCCATCGGCGTCGTAGTCGGCCATTTTCCATTGCTTGGCTCTGACGCGGCCGAAGCCTTCGGTGAGTTGGCTTTGGGAGAGTTTTTCGGTTTTGCCGAGGCCTTTTCCGACGAAGTCGAGGGCGCGTTCTCCGGGGAGAAGGATGACGGGTTTTTCTTTTTGGCCGTTGGGATAAGAGGCGTGGATGTTGAAGGTGCCTTTGCCGATACGGACGGCCTTTTTGAAGGTGGGCATTTTTGAGCCGCCGGGATTTTCGAAGAAGTAGGTCCCGTTGTAGGGTTTGTCGGGGCAGGAGACGATGAGATCGAGGTCGCCGTCGTTGTCCCAATCCATAGGGAGGGGCCAGGCCCAGAGGCCGACGCCGAGATCGACGGTGAGGCCAGGGTTGTTGTATTTGAGACGCTGGAGGTCATTTTGCTCCGCAAAGATGGGGGCGAGGAGGAGAAGGAAGACGAGTGGGTGAAGGCGGGACATCAGCTAGGGGACGTTTTAAAGAGAGCGGATTTTTCGAGAATGTGCGGAAAAGAGGCTGCCCACGGTGAGAGGGTGACGATGACACCGATGACGGGGGCCATTTGGACGTTGAGGAAAGGAGTGGCTGAGCCGCCGAAAAGGGAGGTGATTTTTGGCCAGGAAGTCCAGGCGATGGTGAAGACTCCGGCGAGGGTGCTGATTCAGGAACTGGGAATCGAGCGGGCACGGGAGTTGCTGGCGACGACGGGGTTGCCGGTGTTTGTAATCAGCGAGCGCTCCGGGTTTGGGGATGTGAAGAGATTCGGGTTGTTTTTTCGGGAACGTCTTGGTGCTGTCTCTTATACACATCTCCGAGCCCACGAGACCGAGGCTGATCTC
>CAJXVQ010000765.1 GCA_913060685.1 uncultured Verrucomicrobiales bacterium | reverse complement strand
ATCTACACAGAGTAGATCGTCGGCAGCGTCAGATGTGTATAAGAGACAGGTTCCCTTTGAAGAGGTTTCGATAATGTGGGATGGCGAGATGCACATCATGGCCGCCGGCCTGGAGTTGTTCAACGAGGGAGGCGGAGACTTCAGCCATGCCGCCGGCCTTGGCGCGGATGTATCGGGCTCCGGATGCCATCTCGGCCGGGACACGGGTGATCTCCGGAGTGATAAAGAGAATACGGGGATTGGAGGCGAGGTCTTTTTTTTGCTTCGGTGAGCGGTGGGTCACGGTGGGGAGGGTCTTGCGGAAATGTGGGATTTGGTCTTGCAGGAGAGAGGTTGGGAGCGGTTGGGACTTCATTGTTCCGGGGTGTTGATGGTTGTCTGGGGGGATTGACGGGAAGGTTCGGCAAGGGGGGGATCCTGCACTTCAAGCGGCTTGTCCAGAAACGTTCGTTTTGCTGCGGCGAAGGTGAGGAGTAAGAATACGATGACGGCCAGAAGAATGGTGACCGCGAGGTGCGGGCGGTGGCTGAGATTGCGCAAAGTGTTCATAACAATGACACGGTAGCGGGAATTTGCGGGCGATCTCTGCGGTCTTTGCCCTGGACTGTGCGTCTATTGCTCGAAAGAGTACGGTGCGGCGGCTTGTGCTGGAGTTGACGGGCTTTGTGCGGGAGGGAAGAGGCGAGATGATGACTAAACGAAAAATCGCCTATTTCTCGATGGAGATTGCTTTGGATGCCGGGATCCAGACGTATGCGGGTGGCTTGGGGATTTTAGCTGGTGATACCTTACGTGCCGGGGCTGATATGAAGTTGCCAGTGTGTGCGGTGACCTTGCTGCACCGAAAGGGGTATTTTCGACAACGGTTGGATGACAGCGGTTGGCAATTCGAGGAGGAGGATCCGTGGGAGATTGAGAAATATCTCACTCCAATGGAATCAAGGGTGAAGATCACGCTGCATGGGCGCGAGGTCTGGGTTCGCAGTTGGCAGTATGAGATTGAGGGCGTGACGGGGGCAAGCATTCCGGTCTATTTGTTGGACACAGATGTTGAGGAGAACAGCGAATGGGATCGTCATTTGACGGATCGCTTATACCTCGGGGATTTCTATTTCCGGATCTGCCAGGAGGCCGTTCTGGGCCTTGGTGGTGTCAGGATGTTACGTGCTCTGGGGCATGATGAGTTGACTCGGTATCACATGAATGAAGGTCATTCCGCTTTTCTAGGACTGGAATTATTGGATGAGGAAATGATCCGCCGGGGAATGTCGAAAATTGATGATGAAATGCTGCAGGCAGTGAGACGGAAATGTGTTTTCACCACTCATACCCCGGTTCCGGCAGGGCACGATCAGTTCCCGCTTGAGATGGCGAGAGAGGTGCTGGGCCACCATGAGGCCTTCTTTAAGCGGAGGGATCTTTTTGAACCCGTGAAGTGTGCGGCGGACTGTCTGAATATGACCTATTTGGCCCTGAATCTGAGCCACTATGTGAATGGTGTGGCGAAGAGTCACGCGGAGGTTTCCCGACTGATGTTTGCGGATCATGAGATTGATTCGATCACCAATGGGGTGCATGCTCGGACCTGGGTCTGTCCTTCGATGCAGAGCCTGTTTGAGAGGTGGATTCCGGGTTGGAAGCTGGACAGTTTTAACATGCGGTCAGCGTTGAACATTCCAGACGAAGATCTTTGGCGGGCGCATCAGGCGGCAAAAGGCGACCTTTGCAATTATATTGAGAAGGAGAGGGGTGAGAGATTTTCTCTCGATGTTCTGACGCTTGGATTTGCAAGGCGTGCAACTTCCTACAAGCGTCCAAAGTTACTGTTTGAAAATAAGGAATGGTTGTTTGAGATCGCAAGGAAGGCGGGTGGATTACAGTTGGTTTTTGCAGGGAAAGCGCATCCGGGGGATGAGATGGGAAAATTTTTCATTCAGGATATTGTGCGAATGAGAGATGAGTTCAGGGAGCGCGGAATCAAGATCGTGTATCTTGAAAATTACGACATGGCTCTGGCTCAGAAGTTGGTGAGCGGGGTGGATGTGTGGCTGAATACCCCGCTGCCGCCGATGGAGGCCTCCGGGACGAGCGGGATGAAGGCGGCCTTGAACGGGGTGCCGAGTTTAAGTGTGCTGGATGGATGGTGGATCGAGGGCAGGATCGAGGGGGTGACCGGGTGGGGCATTGAGAGCGAAGGAGGAGATGCGCGCTCGCTTTATGAGAAATTGGAAAGGGAAATCGTGCCCCGATACTGTGAGCGGCGGGGCGAGTTTATCTCGGTGATGAGACATGCGATTGCTCTAAATGGGTCGTTTTTCAATACGCAGAGGATGCTGCTGCAATATCTGGAGCGGGCTTATTTTCTGTGATGGACCGATGGGGTTCTGAGAGGATTCTAAAGAAATTCCCTATGCCCATAGGTGGAGGAGGGGGGATGGCTGTCTCTTATACACATCTTGACGCTGCCGACGATCTACTCTGTGTAGATCTCG
>CAJXVQ010000764.1 GCA_913060685.1 uncultured Verrucomicrobiales bacterium | reverse complement strand
GAGATCAGCCTCGGTCTCGTGGGCTCGGAGATGTGTATAAGAGACAGCCAAAAAGAAAATTCTAGCAGTTATGAAAGCACGACCCAACACACCCTTCATCCCAGCGTTGTTGGCGATGAGCCTTTATGTTTCAGTTCAAAGCGGAGTTGCCGGCGTCTTGTTGTCTGAAGACTTCACCGCGGGTGATGGCGGATTCACGCAAACCACCAGCGGCGCTGCTGTCAATCCGTGGACGTTCAATGCTGAAGATGCCAACTGGTTTACCGATGGCGAAGCCAATGAGTCTGCATCCGTCAACCACTACTTGGAGACTCCGACGATCAGTATTCCCACCCCTCTCGATAGTCCCCCCGTTCTCCGCATCAGCTTCGATCATCGCTACAGCCTGGAAACAGGCGATTGGGATGGCGGCGCTCTTCAATACCGCGTCAATGGCGGAGCGTTCATCACGGTTCCAAAAGCCGACTTTTCCCAAAACGGATACAACAATGCCATCGGGCTTCAGGGGGGGCATGACCTGGCCGGCGGCGATGGCTTTGTCGGCAATTCCCAGGGCTTTGTCGAAGGAACTCTGATCACAAGTGCTGCCGAAGTCAGAGGCCTCTCCGCGGGGGATATGATTAGCGTTCGCTTCATCGCCTCATTTGATTCGTTTGCCAAAGGAGCGTTCCTCCCCAATTGGGAGATCAAGAAAGTGGTCGTGGAAACGCTCGACGATAACGACGGAGATGGCATCCCGAACGAGGTCGAGGAAATGCATGCGTTCCTTGATCCAAATGATCCCGCGGACGCTGTTCTCGATGAAGATAACGACGGCCTGAGCAACCTGGGTGAGTTTGAAATGGGGACCATCCTCGACAACCCTGATTCTGATGGCGACACGCTTCCCGATGGGGTCGAAACGAACACGGGGATTTGGGTTGGCGAATCCGATCGAGGCACGGACCCATTGAGCGCCGATACCGACGGCGACGGGTTGGCAGACGGCGTCGAGAACCACGCCTTGCCTTACGATCGGCAAAATCCTGGAACACAGCCGGGCAGTGATCCCAACAATGCCAACACCGACGGTGACGCCGCCCTCGACGGTTTGGAAATAGCGAACGGGAGCGACCCGACCAATCCCACGAGCTTTCCGGCATTCACCGAGTTTCTCGAATTTCGCTACCAGTTCGATACCGAGGCTGCCCCTCTCGTGGACACATCCGGGAAAGACCTGGCAGATCTTGGGGCCCCCAGCAATGGTCCGGCCCATCGATTTGGAGCAGCATCCCTCGTGGGTGGAGACGGTTTCTCCATCGGGCTCGATGCACCCGGCACCACCCACCCTACCGGAAGCTATCTCTTGGTTCCGGATCCTCCGAACCCAGACTCGTTCACCTTTTCTATCTGGATCAAACCAAACAAGCCGGGTGAGCAGAATCCGATCTTTTCACGTGAAAACGTCTGGTGGCCATCACCTGGTGTCTTCTATTCGCTCTTTCTCAACGGTTCCGGAGGACTGGTCTGGATCACAGGTGAAAACCAGAGTATCGAAACGGATCCCGGTTTGATCGTGGACGGGGAGATTTACCACATCGTCGTGACGCATGCGGATTCAGATGGCCCCGAAACGTTTCAGTCCGACCGGGGTCGCCTCTATGTCAACGGCGTGTTAGTCGCTGAAGTGGAAAATCCAACCGAGGTGCCTACCCTGGAATCAAGAATTGACGCTAACGAGATTTACCGGAGCATCTGGCTCGGATCCAAATCCAGTGGGCCCGGCTACAAAGGCGAGTTCGACGACTTCCAGATGTACAGCACGGAATTGACTCCAGTTCAGATTGAGGAGATGTACTCAAACCCGGGATCAATTGCCAGTTTCGTTTCACCTCCTGCGTTCGAGATCACCAGCTTCGACTTCGACGAGGACGCGGGCTCGGTCACGCTGACGTGGAACTCGAGCGCCGGAAAGTCGTATGGCATCGACTCCTCGACCAACCTAACGCCCGGCGAATGGGAGGAAGTGGCCGACAGCTGGCAATCCCAGGGCACCGAGACCAGCTTCACCCAGACGGGGATCGCCCCTGGCACGCTCCGACTTTTCTACCGCGTCCGCGAGGAGTAGGAACACTGCTACTGCAAGAATTTGCTTTTGGCGGTTGTGGGGATTTCGGCAGGAAAAGTCCCTGATCCATGCCATGTTTTAAAGGAACCGGGTGACTTTATTTAGCACGGTTTTCATGGCACGAGGGCGTAGATTCCCAGTCCGCCTTGCCAAGGTCTTTTTTGGCAGCGGTTTTTTTAGGTCACCAAGTTTCTTGCCTGTCAGCTGTCAGCTGTCGTCGAGGACGAGTGTCCGGCCGTCGCCGAGCGGGATCTCTTTGGGCTGCCAGGTCGAACTTACTCCTTCGCCAAGGCTTCGGAGCACAGGTTGGTCGTAGCTCTCGGGCTCTGCGCCGGTGGGATCCCTTTCCTGGTTGAACCAGTTCAGGCCCGGGTCGTCATCCGGGATC
>CAJXVQ010000763.1 GCA_913060685.1 uncultured Verrucomicrobiales bacterium | reverse complement strand
CGAGATCAGCCTCGGTCTCGTGGGCTCGGAGATGTGTATAAGAGACAGACCCACTCAGTTTTTGGAATGGAATTTCCGGATAGCACTCGCGGCTTTCTTTATCGGAAGTGGGTATTTAAAGCTGGAGGATCTTTCGGCTTTTACGGAGTCGGTGGGGAATTTTCAGTTTTCTTGGGAAGTGAGTTGGAACGGGGAGGCCAGGAATTTCTTCGATGCCCCGACGGATGCGATCATTGCCTACACGATGCCTTGGTTCGAGATCTTCGCGGGGGTGGCGCTTTTGATTCCTTTTTCCAAGGTGGGAGGCGCGGTGATTCTGATGGGGATGTTACTGTCGTTTAATGTGGCGCTGGGGTATGCTTGGAATTTGGGGATCACGGACTTGTATTGTGGCTGCCACGGGAAGTCTGATAGTCCGACGAATTATCCTCTGAAAATCGCGGCGAATATGGGGCTGATGTATTTGATCGGGATAATTCTTTGGTTGATCTGGTATCATCGACGGCTTGCCAGCGAGACAGAGCTGTCTAATGTGGAGGCATGACCTACGCCGAACGCCTGCAGGCTCGCATTGAAACGACTGGATCTGCGTTGTGTGTGGGTCTTGATCCGAGGCCGGATTCGACCGCTGGCGGGGTGGAGGGGATTCCGGAGTTTTTGCATCGGGTGATCGGTGAGACGGCGGAGTATGCCGCGGCCTTTAAGCCGAACATTGCTTATTTTGAGGCGATGGGGCTGCGTGGGCTTGAGATTTTGGATCAATTACTGGGTGAAATGCCGGATGAGGTGCCGGTGATTCTGGATGCGAAGCGCAGTGATATCGGGGAGACCCAGAAGTATTATGCGCGAAGTTATTTTGAGAATTGGGGGGTGGATGCGGTGACGCTGAGTCCGTTTCTGGGGTATGACACGCTGGAGCCGTTTTTGGACTGGGAGGGGAAGGGGGTCTATCTGTTGGCGGTGACTTCCAATCCGGGGAGCGTTGATTTTCAGCGTCGTGATTGTGAGGGGAAGAAACTTTTTGAGCGAGTGGGGGAGCTTTGTGAGCGGGCCCGGGCCGAGGGGAAGAAGACGACGGCAGGTTTGGTGGTCGGTCTCACGAATGCGGATGGAGATGTGCTGGCCAATCTTCCCGATGTGCCGCTGTTGATCCCGGGTTTGGGGGCGCAGGGGGGATCTCTGGATGCACTCAAGGGCAGTGGCCGGGAGGCGGCGAGTGTCATTAATGTTTCGCGGGGGATCACCTATGCGGAGGGAAACACCGACTTTGCGGGCTTGGCGAAGCATTGGGCGGAAGAAATCACGAAGAGTCTGGCGTAGAAGAGAGATGGAACAGGGAGAACGTAACTCGGGGCTAAAGCCCAAGAAGGGATGGCCGGGGAGGAATTACACCTTCTGGCGGCATCGCCTTTTACCGCAGCTTTTGAAGAAGCGGGATGGCTCGACGAAGCCTGCGATCATGACGCGGCCGGACGAAGGGGTGATCCGGACGACATGGATCGGGCATGCTTCTTTTCTGGTGCAGTTCGGAAGCCATGCCGTGATTTTTGATCCGAATTGGGCAAATTTTCATGGTCCGGTGAAGCGGCAAATTGAGCCGGGATTGCATCTGGAAAATTTACCGGAGATCGACCTGGTCTTGGTTTCGCATGCGCACTTTGATCACATGCACAAGAGGTCGCTGCGTGCGATCGAGTCGATTGAAGGGATCGTGGTGCCCCAGCGGAGTGGGAGTTTGGTGAAGAGGTTGGGGTTTTCGAATGTGACGGAGATGAAGGTGTGGGAAGAGCGGGAGTTTGCGGGGATGCGGGTGGTGCATACCCCGAGCCACCATTGGGGTGCGCGCTACGGTGCCGATGTGAAGCGGGACTACGGTGGCTTTCTGGTCGGGTCGGGAAAGCGGAGTGTTTTCCACTGTGGGGATAGTGCTTACTTCCCGGGTTTTAAGGAGATTGGGGAGCGTGAGAATATCTGCCTCGCGCTTCTGCCGATCGGAGCCTACGACGCGCCGAGTGGTCGGGATGTGCATATGAATCCGGAGGAGGCCTTGCAGGCCTTTGAGGATCTGGGGGCGGAGTTGATGGTGCCGATGCACTACGGGACTTTTCCATTAGGGAACGAGCCTCCAGAGGAGCCAATCGAGCGTTTGCTGGAGGAAGCCCAAAAGCGGGGATTGGAAGATCGGGTGATTGTTCCGGATGCAGGAAGGGCGATTGAAGTTTGAGTGAGAGGAGTGACGGAAGAGTCACGTCATCCGGCAGGATTTGGGGTGAAGAATTGTGGGGTTTGAATCGATGAGAGACGTGATCATTTTCGATTTTGACGGAACCTTGGCGGACACGCTGGAGGCTGGTCGGGAGATTTTTAATCGAATTGCTCCGGACTATGGTTTGGCGACAGTCGAAGCGGATAGAATTGCCGAGCTTCGTCATTTGACCACGCGTGGTCCTGTCTCTTATACACATCTGACGCTGCCGACGATCTACTCTGTGTAGA
>CAJXVQ010000762.1 GCA_913060685.1 uncultured Verrucomicrobiales bacterium | reverse complement strand
CGAGATCAGCCTCGGTCTCGTGGGCTCGGAGATGTGTATAAGAGACAGCCACGGACGGGCGGCGTGGCCGGTTCGACCGGTGCAGTTGAGGTCCAGATGAAGAATGCCTTTTTCGTGAATGGTAATCCTATTCAGAGACCCACCATCAGGGACAAGGGCGATGCCACACCGGAGTCCGGCGGGGCCAAAGAGGTGGCCAATGCCATCCGCGCCACCAATTTCCTCATCACTGGTGATGGCAATCCCGATGGAGGCCTCCGGATTTTTGCGCAGAGTGTTGCGGAACACTTCCAGGATGATCGCAACCGCTCCCTTCATGTCGCCTGAACCCGGACCCACAATCCTTCCGTCGATGACCTCCCCTCGATAGACGGAGTTGTCGATGTGGGCGACGACATCGATGTGGCCAACCATGAGAATGTCAGGCTCATCATGACCCACGGGATTCGCGAGCAGGGAGATGTTTCCGTTTTGCTCGACTTCGCGCAGTTGCAAATTGTCAAGTGTATCGATGTGACTGCGAATAAAGTCGATACAGCGGCGGCGTTCCTCCGGTTCGAACTCGGTGGTTCGCATCAGCATAAGCTGGCGTGTGAGTTCGACGAGGTCTTGTTCAATCGCGGTCATAGTGAAGGTCTATCTGAGGAAGGGCCACGAGTTCAGCCAGCTGATCGCAGACGTCATCTACTCCTGGAGCGAGGAAAAGAAATTGCCCCTTGGTGATCTCCCCGCGCTCATCGGTATTAAAATTGATCGGAAGGCAGCCCCGTGATGCCCCCGGCTTGAAAAGGAAGTCGTGAGAATCGAGAACCTCGAGGATGGCACTGGCAGCGAGTGATTCCGGAAGAGCGAGATTGCGCATGAGCCAGGCCCCGTTTTCTTGAAACCGACGAGCCAGTAAAGATGGATAGGTGGCACCGGTGACCCGCGCGTTGATTTCGCAGGCCCGGATGTCGGTTTCCTCGCCACGTCGGGCCACGTGGAAGTCGATGCTCGCGGGGCCGCGGTAGCCGGTTTGGTGGAGCCAGGGAACGATGGCCTTGGACTGAGCGAAGATGCGCGTTTGCTCTTCTGTCAAAGCAGCAAGATTATGGGGTGGAGCAAGATTCCCTTCATGGACGCTTTGGTGGTCCAGAATTTGATCTGTGGTATCAAAGAGAACAATTTCGTCGTCTTTGACCAAAATCTGCACGCTGGGCGAGTGAATGTGACGCACCGCTTTGATGCCAGGCTCGATCCAACCCTGCACGAGACAAGGGCCCTCGTGGAAAATAAGATCCGGGACAGCACCGGGGCGGCGGGTATCAACCTTGAGCAAGCCAATCCCGGAAGCTCCGATCTGGGATTTGACAGCGGCAAAGCGGTAGCCCTGATGGTTGAGTTCGCGGTAACAGCGGGCCAGGTCATTTTGATTCTCAGCGATCTCGGTGGCGAAGGTTGGGAGGCCGAGACGGACGAGTTCATTATGGAAAGCCAACTTGTTGTTGGCGAGATGGGAACCCTCTGGCGGGGACAAGGTTTTCTTGTTGGTTTGCTCTGCGATGCGCTTGAGTTGTTCATCGGTGACAAAGCCATCGAGATGAGTTGCCGCAGTGTCCCCGAGCCGCTCAAGAAGTCTGGAGGACTCGTATTGGAGGGGATCGGAGAGAACGATTTCCGGAAGTTTGAGACCCAGTGTTTCGCGATGATAGCAGGTGAGTTCCGGCTGTGGTGGAAGCGAGGTCACGAGGAGATTGGGATGATCGTGCTCCGAGTGAAAGAGGAGATCGAGAACAGAGGCCAAACGACCGCCGTAGGAATCGAGAGTGCCCCCCAACAAGTTACGCAGAGCGAGAGTTGCGTCTGTATTGCCGAAGAAAAGGGAGGGCAGATTCGCAAAGAAAACAGTCGAATGGGGAAAGGCCGGAGGGAGAGTGCCAGGGCTTGCGTTGACGGTTGCAGAAGGCATCGGATATTAAAAATATTTTGATTCGCCGACAGTTTGGCTCTCAGGAAATCTGCGTCAAGCTCTCGCGTTTTTTATGCCGGACTCCAAAATTCCAAGCTGATAGGCTAGCAGCTTGGGCGTAGGGTCGCGGGATGAATATCGTCAGTGAATAACGCTTGCAGACTCTCGGCGGAGTCCTGCTGGTTCTCCTTGGGTTCCTCCAAGGGGTCATGATAGGATTCACGACAAAGTTTGTGAATGGGCAAGACACTTTGGATAGCAACCATCTCGCATTATTTGTCCGCCAGATCGGCTTCTTGCCTAGGTTGTCCTTATTGTCTTGGTAGTCTACTCAATCAAAAAAGAGCGTGATCTGAAAAGCCGATGGACAGGGAAATAGACCATTCTCTCGGGCTTCGTCGCTGCATTGGTGATGTTCTACGTGCTCGGAAAATCGATGAGCTACGGACGAGAAAGGGGCCCCTTCATGAAAGGAGCATCCATTCACACAATCATCAAACCCTGTCTCTTATACACATCTCCGAGCCCACGAGACCGAGGCTGATCTCG
>CAJXVQ010000761.1 GCA_913060685.1 uncultured Verrucomicrobiales bacterium | reverse complement strand
ACGAGATCAGCCTCGGTCTCGTGGGCTCGGAGATGTGTATAAGAGACAGGATCGGAGATGAGTTTCAGAGAATTGAGAATTGACGGCATGGAGAAGAGGGATTAACTCGTATCAACGAATCGCGATTCGACGATATCAAATAACGAACCATGAGCAAAAGCTTCATTTTCTCCTCAGAATCCGTCACCGAAGGGCATCCAGACAAAGTCTGTGATACCGTATCCGACGCTATCCTCGATGCCTGCCTTGAACAAGACCCCAAGTCCCGTGTGGCTTGCGAGACTCTCGTGAAGGACAATGTTCTCGTCCTTGCCGGCGAAATTACAACGGGGGCCAAGTTTAATTACGAAGAGGTGGCCCGCGAGGCTGTCCGTAAGATTGGCTACGACAAATCCTACGCGGATAATACCAAGTATAGCTACACCTCGAAGTTTGAGGCTGAAGGTCTCTTCTTCATGAACCTTCTCGGCAAGCAGTCGCAGGACATTGCCCAGGGCGTCGATGCTGATGCGGCCGAGCACAAGGACACCGCCGAGCAGGGTGCTGGTGACCAGGGAATCATGTTTGGCTATGCGGCCAATGATACCGAGGAACTCATGCCGGCACCCGTGGCATACGCCCACCGCTTGGGAGAGGCTTTGACCAATCTTCGCAAGGACCGCGTGCACACCTGGCTTCGTCCGGACTCCAAGACCCAGGTCTCGATGCAATACGAAGACGGCAAGCCTGCGAGTGTGACTGCGGTGGTGGTTTCCACGATGCATGCTGCTGAAATCGACACTCCTGAGATGCGTGAAATCTTGAAGCGTGACCTCATTGAAAAAGTGATCCCCGGTGAGCTACTCCGCGACGATACCCAGTATCTCATTAATCCGACCGGACGTTTTGTGACGGGCGGACCCGAAGGTGATGCCGGACTGACCGGACGTAAAATTATCGTTGATACGTATGGTGGCATGGGCCGTCACGGCGGCGGTGCTTTCTCCGGGAAGGATCCTTCAAAGGTGGATCGCTCGGCGGCATACATGGCACGTTGGGTTGCCAAGAATATCGTGGCGGCCGGTTTCGCAACCGAGTGTGAGCTGCAACTCGCTTATGCGATTGGATACCCCGATCCCGTGAGCATCAACGTCAACACCTTCGGCACGAACGAGGTTGATGAAGAGAAAATCGTAAAGGCAGTGCAAGAGGTCTTCAGCTTCAAGGCCGCGAACATCGTGGCCCAGCTCGACCTTCTCCGCCCTATCTACGGTCAATCCACCAACTACGGTCACTTTGGATATTCCTCGGCCGATCTCCCGTGGGAGCAGTTGGATAAGGTTGATGTCCTCAAGGCTGCTCTCTAGGGGAGAAGTAAACAGTTTTCAGCGAACAGTGAACAGTCATGTCGTCCGCATCTTTTGAGGATTTTGAAGTGTGGAAACGTGGATGTCGGCAAGCTCTTGAAATCTATGCAGTTCTTAAGTCCACAAAAGATTTTGGGCTGAAGAACCAGATGGAGAGAGCTGCTGTTTCTGTTCCTTCGAATATTGCCGAAGGAGCTGAACGAGATTCTCCCAAAGAATTCATTCGTTTTCTCAACATCGCGAAGGGATCAAATGCTGAACTGAGAACACAAATCTACCTCGCTACAAAACTTGGAATCATTGTAGATCCGAATGCCTTGATTCAAGAAGCGCGCGAAATCTCTGCGATGCTCCAAGGTCTCATCGGTTCCCTGCGCAAAAAACTGAAAACTGATTCCTGATCACTGTTCCCTTTAAAATTTCTACAACTCACAAAAACCAAAAAATAATATGTCAGATTACAAAGTAAAAGACATCGGCCTTGCCGGTTTCGGTCGCAAGGAACTTGATGTCGCCGAGCACGAAATGCCCGGCCTCGTCGCGACTCGCGAAAAGTATGGTCCTGCGAAGCCCCTTGAAGGCGTTCGTGTCATGGGATCACTTCACATGACCATCCAGACCGCGGTCCTCATGGAGACCCTCCGTGCCGTCGGTGCCGACGTTCGCTGGTGCTCTTGCAACATCTTCTCGACCCAGGACCACGCCGCAGCCGCGATGGCTGAAGCAGGTTACCCGGTCTTCGCCTGGAAGGGCGAGACTCTCGAGGAATACTGGTGGTGCACCTGGCAGGCTCTTCAGTTCCCGAATCCAGACGGCGGACTTCCTCTCGGTCCCCAGATGATCGTGGACGACGGTGGCGACGCCACTCTCCTCATCCACAAAGGATACGAACTCGAAAACGGTTCCGATTGGGTCAATGAGCCCGCCTCTTCCACGGAAGAAGCTGTCATTAAGGAACTCCTCAAAGACATCCACGCCAAGCAGCCCGGCATTTTCCACGCTTGGGTTCCCGAGCTCAAAGGTGTTTCCGAAGAGACCACCACAGGTGTTCACCGCCTCTACCAGATGCAACGTGATGGGAAGCTTCTCTTCCCTGCGATCAACGTGAATGACTCCGTGACCAAGTCGAAATTCGACAACCTCTACGGCTGTCTCTTATACACATCTGACGCTGCCGACGATC
>CAJXVQ010000760.1 GCA_913060685.1 uncultured Verrucomicrobiales bacterium | reverse complement strand
ATCTACACAGAGTAGATCGTCGGCAGCGTCAGATGTGTATAAGAGACAGTCGCCGGATTCCTCGGAAAGCTGCGGACAACGAAACGTTTCCACCACGGCAGTGCAGTCGCTTTTGATGATGAACGGTCGTTTTGCCACCGAGCAATCAGGCCATTTGGCGGAACGGTTGAGGAAAGAAGCGAGTGCCACAGACCGCGAAGCGCAAATCCAAGGTGCTTTCGAATGGCTCCTGTGCCGTTCGCCCCGGGCGGACGAAGTAGATCAGTCTCTCGAATTTTTGAAGAATGCCGGAGGGGAAGGCGAGGAGGCGAAGGTTAAGGACCCGCTCGCGGCGCTTTGCCTTGTCCTCATGAATACGAACGAATTTGTTTACCGAAACTGATGAATCCCAACACCTCTCCAAATTTTTCCTGCGGCCGCACCCGAAGACAGTTTCTCTGGCAGGCGGGCAATGGATTTTTCGGCACCGCCCTCACGTGGATGCTGGCAAAGGACGGCGTCCAGGCCGGTGAAACCGGTATCGGATCACCCGGCTCAGGTCTGAGTCATTTTCCGGCCAAAGCGAAGTCCTGCATCTTTCTCTACATGGTCGGCGGCCCCAGCCATCTTGATACCTTTGACCCCAAGCCGACCCTTAAAAAACGCAATGGCGAAGACTATACTTTCGAGGCCTCAAAGGGGATCAGCCAAAAGGGCCGGGGCAAACTGAAAGGAGCCCCCTGGAAGTTCAACCGCTGCGGCAAGTCGGGCATTGAAGTGTCAGAGTTGTTTCCTCACATCGGCAAAATGATCGACGAGATTGCAGTGATCCGCAGCACCACCGCCGACAGCGCCGCCCATGGAACCGCCTCCCTCCAGATGAACACCGGATTTGTCCGCCAGGGATTTCCCAGCCTGGGATCCTGGGCAACCTACGGGCTCGGAACCGAAAATCGAAACATGCCCGGATTTGTCGTCCTCGCAAACGGAGCCCCTTACTCGGGTGCCCAAAACTGGAGTTCAGGATTCATGCCTTCTGCTTATCAGGGCACGGTCTTCAAGACTGCAGGCGACGCGGTGTCCAATCTCAAACCGGCGAACGGTGCCAGCCGCGAAAGCCAGCGAATGCAACTCGACCTCCTCGGCAAGTTCAATGCCAACCACCTCGACGCGCTCCCTCCAAACTCCGAACTCGCCGCCCGGATCGAAGCCTACGAACTGGCATACCGGATGCAGGCCCATGCGCCCGATGTGGTCACCACTTCCGACGAAACCGAAGCGACCAAGGAACTCTACGGCATCGGCGGCAAGGAAACCGACAAGTTCGGAAAGAGCTGCCTTCTGGCAAGACGCCTTGTGGAACGGGGAACGCGATTCGTGCAGCTCTACCATTCCAATTGGGACACCCACGGCGACAACGACAAGCGGCACCAGAAACTTTGCACCCAAACCGACAAGCCGATCGCCGGCTTGCTTGAAGATCTCAAACAACGCGGACTCCTCGATGAAACCCTCATCGTTTGGGCCGGCGAATTTGGTCGCACTCCGGTCGGAACCGGAGGCCGCGACCACCATGCCGCGGCCTTCACGACATGGATGGCGGGTGGGGGAATCAAAGGCGGCACCGTCCATGGATCGACCGATGAATTCGGTTTTCATGTCAAATCGAACAAGGCTCACGTCCACGACCTCCACGCCACCATCCTCCATCAAATGGGCCTCAACCATGAGGAGCTCACCTACTTCCACTCCGGTCGCGATCACCGCCTGACGGACGTCTATGGAAACGTGCTCCACGACATCATTGCGTAACTTAACGATGTTGAATATCGCAAATTTCACCTCGGTGAAACCATCAAAAATAAATGAAAGTGAACACGATGACAGGGCCGATTCGGAAACAGGGCGAAGATCTGAAAAAGCTGGCATCAAAAAAATTAGCTGCCGATTTCATCTTCTGTTCATGTGAGATCTGCTAGGATGAACCCCTGATGAAACACTTACTCATCCTTATTTGCCTGATTAACAGTAGCGGCCTGACCCTCGCCGGGCAGCATGCCGATCGCCTTAAAGCCCAACAAGAGGCATGGAAAAAATCCATCGCTTCCGAATTAAGGAAAAATTACGATCAGGCCATTACCGATCTTAAAGATTACACCAGCAACAATGGTGATAAATATAATGCGGCCTTGCGGCTAGGGTGGCTCTACTATTCGAAGAAAGATTATGCCGGTGCCGTGAAATACTACCAGTTGGCGGCAAAGAATTCACAAGGAGCGGTAACGCCCCTGTTGGGATTGATGAATAGCTATAGAGCAGCCAAACAAACCAAAGAGGCGGTGCGGGCTTGTAAGTCCGTGTTGGTATTGGATAAAACGAACTACACGGCAACGATGACATTGGCGGGCATGTTGTATGACGCCAAAGATTACCGCAATTCCGGGCTACAGTATGCGAAGATTAACAAACTGTATCCCGAGGATTTGGGTGCGATGAGTGGTTTGGGATGGTGTCTCTTTTATGACTGTCTCTTATACACATCTCCGAGCCCACGAGACCGAGGCTGATCTCG
>CAJXVQ010000759.1 GCA_913060685.1 uncultured Verrucomicrobiales bacterium | reverse complement strand
TCTACACAGAGTAGATCGTCGGCAGCGTCAGATGTGTATAAGAGACAGGTCAAAAGCCCCCTCACCCTCGCTCCCCACCACTCGAAGACTAAAACCACGATCAAAAGCGCATACAGATAAGTCCAAATCTCACGATAATGCCCGTCCTCATAGGCCGTTTTAATCTCATAGCCCAGTGTCGGAATCCCCACAAAACCCAGCACCGCCGAAGAACGAATGGCACATTCCAAACGATACAAGGCATACGTTGCCAAATCCGGTAAGGCCCGCGTCACCACCCCCGCAAAGAATGCCGTAAAACCACTCCCACCCGAGAAGCGGATCACCTCGGCAGCCGAGCTCTCCCCTTCATCCAGCAACTCGGAAAACACCTTCGCCAAAGTCCCCCCATAAGGCAGCGCCATCGCAAAGACCGCCGCCAGTGGCGATGTCCCCACCGCCGAAAGAAAGAGCAAGGCCCACATCAATTCATGCACCGACCGCACCAGCGTCGCCAGAAGCCGCGACCCGATTCTTAGGACATGAAGGAACAAAGTGGGCCGCAACCACCACGCTCGCGACCCCAGAATCCCTCCCACAATCCCCAGCACCAGCGCCAGACTCATCGCCGCCACCGCATACCGCAACGTCAGCCAAAGCGCGTTTCCAAGTTTTTCGAAAAATGACACCTCGCCGCCGCGCATCGTGGGCTCCTCGAAGTCCACCGCCGGTTGCAGCGCCGCCTTCAAAAAATGACCCGCCGTCTCGCGTCCCCCCTCATTGGGAATCAAATCACCCGGCCTCGCGTCAAGCACCCAGAGCCCCGCAAAAAACAGACCCACCGCACCAAGAATAAACCACCGTCGCCTCATTAATCCAGGCGGTAAAGTTCCTCCACTCCGATTTCATCAGGCCGTCCATCCAGCACAACCCTCCCCTCCCGCATTCCAATCACCCGATCAAAATACCGCCTCGCCAACCCCACATCGTGCAGACTCACCACCAGCGTTTTGCCCTCCTCCCGTGCCAGCTCAGTCACCAGCTCCACCAGTGCCTTGGCTCGCTCCGGATCGACCGCGCTCACCGGCTCATCCGCCAAGATCATCTGCGGATCCTGATACAAAGCCCGCGCAATCGCGACCCGTTGCTTCTGCCCACCCGAAAGATGATCCACCCGGTTAAAAATCTTTTCCTCGATCCCGACCCGCCTCAGCAGAGCCAGAATCTCTCCCTTCTCGCCTCGACCCATCACCAACAAACTCCTCATCAATCCCCAAAACCCCTTGGCCGCCGCCCGACCACACGCGACATTTTGATGCACCCGCAGATTGGGCACCAGCCCGAGATCTTGTGGCATCCAGGCAATCCTCGACCGCACCTGCTTGAGACGTTTCGCCGAAAGCCCACCGAGATCCTCTCCCTCCAAAATCACCTTCCCTTCCGTCGCCGCCAGCCGACCGTTCATCAAGCCAAGCAGGCTTGACTTACCCGCACCACTCGGACCAATGAGGCACACCTGCTCACCCGACCGGATCTTAAGATCGATCTCATCAAGAGCCTTGATCTCACCATAGGCCAAGGCCACTGACTGAAATTCCAACATAAAAAAGTGGGGCGGGATTCCTCATTGGAATCCCGCCCGCAAAGAGGTCTCAAATTCCTGAGCTGCTAGCGCATCATGCCCAACTCTTTGGCAACTTCATAGATGCCCTCAAATTCCTCATTGGTCGCTGGAATGAGATCGTCCCGGTTAAAGGCTTTCAAAACACCCTTGTCTTCGCAATCCACCAGTGACTTCTGCAGCTTATCAATGAAGCCCTCGCCAAACATTTCCTCAAGCGCGGGATGCACCGTTAGATTGTAATCAGCGTAATCCGGAGTCACCCAGATGATGGGCGCGTCTTCCGCCTTGATGTCGCCATTCGCAACCATCGAGTCGTATTTTTTATAGCTGAGCACCCCGACCTGCACTCCGCCACCAGCGACTGCACGCGCCGTCGCATCGTGTCCCCCGGAGACCTGAAACTGCACCGGCTTGGTGAAAAACTCCTCAGGCTTGGTCCCGGTTTCCTTCATGATGAAGTAAGTCGGCATCAAGCGACCGGAAGTCGAACTCTTCGACCCAAAAGTGAAGGTCATGTCCTTGATCGCAGTCGGAAATTCCTCAGAGCGAGTCAATCCCGTTGACTTATGAGCAATCATATAACTCTTATACTTGGGATCGACATCTCCCTGCGCAATCGCGCGCGATCCGGGAACAGCCTTACGAGCCTGCACTCCGGTGAGACCGCCAAACCATACCAAATGAACCTCTCCGTTTTTAAAGCGCTCCACCGCAGCAGAGTAGTCGGACGAAATCGAAAAGGTGACATCGATCTCCAGTTGCTTCTCAAGGTATGATTCCAGGGCCTTAAAGTTGGCCTTCTGCTCCGAAACGTTTTCATCCGGGATCGCCGTGATCACGAGTGACTTCCCGGCAGGTTTGTCCCCGTCATCAGCACCCTTGTCCTGATCCTTGTCTCCACAGCTGGAGAGCGTAAGAGCTGTCTCTTATACACATCTGACGCTGCCGACGATCT
>CAJXVQ010000758.1 GCA_913060685.1 uncultured Verrucomicrobiales bacterium | reverse complement strand
CAGAGTAGATCGTCGGCAGCGTCAGATGTGTATAAGAGACAGCTCCAAACCACCCCCTCGACCCGCACCTTCACTCGATCAACCTCCCGGCCCCGCGGCGACAGCGAAACAAACCTCCTCGCAATTTTCGCCAACCCCGACCCCGCTGAACGCCTCCATCTCCTCCAAAAATATTCCCTCTCTCTCCCTATCGACCGGATCCCCGAATCTCTCGACCTCCTTCGGGAAAAAACACCTGATTGGGACAGCGAATCCAAAATCCTGACCCATCTCCTCCTCACCCGATGGGCCAAAGCAGATCCCGAAGCCGCCTTCGCCTCCCTCGATGACGCCAACTTCTCACTCGAACGGGGCCACTCCATCAGCGTCCTCGCCGCCCTTGCCGCCCTCGATCCCCAACGCGCGGCCAGCTGGCTCACCTCCCCCTCCAACTCCCGGGCCTTCTATCCCGTCGTCGGCCATATCCTCTCCGGCACCATCGCAAAAGAATGGGCCCGCCAAGACCCTCAAGCAGCTCTCGATTGGGCCCGCACTCTCGTAACCCAACAACAAGCCGGTGCCTACTCCGGCGTCCTCGGCACCATCGGTGCTACCGATCCCCGGAAAGCCGCGGCCCTTGCGCTCACCCTTGAACCCGGCAACGCACGCGATCACATCCTCGGCGAAATCGCCGAATCGTGGGCCCGCCATTCACCCGAAGAAGCCCTCACCTGGAGCTCCAACCTCGATCCGGACGAAAGCAAACACGCCACCGCCATCGCCCTCAAATCCTGGTCCGAAACTCATCCGGCCAAGACCGCCCAATATCTCGATCAGCGAGGCATAAGCACCCATCTCAAGCTCGTCGCTACGCAATGGTCCCGACGCGACCCCGCCAAAGCCGCCGACTGGGTCATCTCCAAGGCACCGTCACCGGAACGCAATTCCGCCCTCGGAGAAACCCTCTGGAATTGGACCACTCAAAACCCCAGTGCTGCCATCACCTGGGTGGAATCACAACCCAATGGCCCGGCCAAGGATCGCGCCATCGGCGGACTCGCCACCGCCGCTGTCGAATTCGATCCTCTCACCGCCCTGAAGTGGGCCCGCAAAATCTCAGAGCCCTCGTTCCGCGACGAACTCACCCGCCGCACCTTCACCACCTGGACTCATCGTGACCCCACGACCGCTCATGAATGGGGACAAAAAAACAAGATCCAATCCAACGACTAAATAGATTCCCCATGAAAAAAAACCTCCACTTCCACTTCATTTGGGCCCTCGTCGCAATCACAGCCTTCGTGATCGGCTCCCATGCCACCTCACCTGACGATTCAGAAAACACAGGCTCGTCCAAGTCCAAGTCCAAGTCCACTTCCGCGCAACTCTCAACCCGCTCGAACGGAGACCAAAATCCCCCATCAGGAACCAAGTCGGGCTCAAAATCCACCCGCCGCTCCTCCGCCACTTCAACCCCGGCTACCATCCTCAGCGAAGAAGACATCGCCGCTCTCGGCCAGGAATTTCGAACCGCCAAAGGCCCCATCGCCCGCCGCCTCGCCTTCTCCGAAATGCTCAAGAATCTCACTCCGGAAAACGCCAAACTCATGCGCGAAAACATCGTCGACCTTCCCCAGGACTCTGCCGAATTCCGCGAATTCCACTACGCCTGGGGTTCCATCGCCGGACAGGAAGCCATCCTAAACGGGAAAGACACTCCAAAACGCGACATGGCTGCCGCCCTCGCTGGTTGGGCTGCCACCGACTCTGAATCCGCCATGGCCTACTTCGCTTCCCTCTCACCCGAAGAACAAAGCGACGGAAGCCATATGAAATGGGGAGTCGCCTTCGGCCTCGCCGATGCCGACCCTCAACTTGCCGCTGAATTTGCCATCGCACGATTTGAAAACGGCGACAAGGAGGCCCCCAAAATGATCCACATCGCCGCCTCCGCCGCCCTCCGTTCGGGCGACCGCCAGGAAATCACTTCCTTTCTCACCTCAGTTCCCGACGGGGAACTTTCCATCCAGGCCCACCAACATGCCGCCCGTGAGCTTGCCAAAACAGACCCTGCCGAAACCGTCGAGTGGGCTGTCGATCTTCCTGATGGCGATGGCAAAAACCACGCCGTCGGCACCTCCTTTCACATGTGGGCCGGACGCAGTGCCAAAGAAGCCGCCGCTGCGATTGCCTCGGTCCCCGCGGACCAACGCGACGCCGCCACTTATGGATACGCCACCCGTGTCGTGCACGAAGACCCCGCCATCGGCGTCGAGTGGGCCGCTACAATTTCCAATCAAGAGGCCCGGGGCCGTGCCCTCGTCGACACCGGCCGCGTCTTCTATAAACGTGATCGGGAAGCCGCCAACGCATGGCTCGCCACCTCCGGACTTTCCCCGGACCAGCAACAAAGAATCACCGGCGAAAAATAGGCCCTCCTCCCCATGAACCGCATCATTCCAGCACTCTTCCTCGCCACCATTTCCATCGTCGGAATCTGGCTCCTTCCCGCGCGTGAAAAGCCATCCCGCTCCTCGTCTTCCTCCCCTCCCTGTCTCTTATACACATCTCCGAGCCCACGA
>CAJXVQ010000757.1 GCA_913060685.1 uncultured Verrucomicrobiales bacterium | reverse complement strand
ATCTACACAGAGTAGATCGTCGGCAGCGTCAGATGTGTATAAGAGACAGCGATGTTGATGCGTGCCCAATGAAGCCTGATTTAAAGACTGAAATTCCTGGTCCTCGGTCGCGCGAGCTTGCGTCGAATCTGTCCGAGTATGAGAGTCGGAATGTCACTTACATGGATGAGTCGTGGCCGGTTTTTTGGGAGGAGGCCGAAGGAGTCAATGTCTGGGATGCGGATGGGAATCGCTTCTTGGATTTTACGAGCGCGTTTGGTGTGGCAGGATTGGGACACCGGCATCCGGAGATTGTCGAAGCAATGCGTCAACAGTCCGGCCGATTACTGCACGGAATGGGCGATGTGCATCCGACTGCCTTAAAGGGAGAATTGTGCGCCCGGTTGTCGGCGTTGACCTTTGAGAGCTGGGGTGCCGGAAAAGGCAAGGTGGTGCTCTCGAACTCGGGTTTCGAGGCGATTGAGACGGCCTTAAAAACGGCACGTCTTGCGACCGGCAAAGCGGGGGTGATGGCATTCTCAAATGGCTATCATGGCTTGGGATACGGGAGTTTGTTGGGAACGGACCTGGAGAAATTCAGGGGGCCATTTGTCGATCAACTCGCTGAGGTCACGACAAGGGTGCCTTTTGGATCAACGGACTTACCTGAGGGCGACCAAATTGGTGCGGTGCTCGTGGAGCCGATTCAGGGACGGGGAGGCAAGATTCTTCCGCCTCCGGGATTTTTGGCTGCTTTGCGAAGTTGGTGTGACACGCATGGTGCGCTCTTGATCTTTGACGAAATCTATACGGGTTTCCATCGAAGCGGGAGCTGGTTTGCTTGCGAAAGGGAGGACGTCGTGCCTGATCTGATTTGTGTGGGCAAGGCAATGAGCGGAGGGTTTCCAATCTCGGCCTGTATCGGGAAGGCGGAGACGAT
Source organism: uncultured Verrucomicrobiales bacterium (assembly GCA_913060685.1). GTDB lineage: Bacteria > Verrucomicrobiota > Verrucomicrobiia > Verrucomicrobiales > Akkermansiaceae > SW10. Next base: position 1,650 of record CAJXVQ010000757.1, on the reverse strand, counting down.
GGATCATTGGCCCGTGAGCCCGGGAGAAGCCCTTCACACCAGCACATTTTTAGGGAATCCGGTGGGGTGCGCGATGGCCTTGAAATCCCTCGAGATTTTGGGAAGGGCCGAGACGATTTCGCTGGTGGAAGAAACGTCAGCGATGCTCGAAAGACAGCTGGGAAAATTTTCCCACGAAGCTGTTGTCGAGATCCGGGGGAGAGGCGTGATGTGGGGTGTCGAGCTTGATCGCCCGGCGGGCCCGCTGCTGGCGGGATTGTTGGCGGAAGGACTCCTGTTTTTGGCCGATGGCCCGCAGGGGAATGTCCTGTCTTTCACGCCGCCCTTCACCATTACGGAAGGCGAAGTGAGTCACGCCCTTGGGGTCATCAACCGCCTGTTGGGCTGATGACCAATTTTCCAGCCGGAAAACCTAGGCAAGAGTGAGTCGCTCGTCGCTTACGAGGAGTGATTCGAGATTTTTCCAACCATCCTTGGTCTGAAGATTGAAGATGCGGAGGTAAAGGGTCACAAGCTTGGGATCATGCTTTCCGACGAGGTCATCGACGGTCGTCTTAAGCTTCTCATCGTCCAAGACCTCGGGGAGGGCTCCATCGACTGATCCTTCACCATCGTGCTCGATCCCCATGCCATCGCAGAAATCTTTGAGGAGGTCTTGCTGCCCCTTCATGAAGTAAACCTGGAAGAGGTGCTCGCCGATGGTGTCGCTGGTGCGCAGCTTGAGTGTTTTATGAAGCCAGGCGATCTGATCCGCCACCGATTTTTTCTCGACGAAAACGGGGCGAAGGTTGCGGTTGGCGGTGAGGGTGGCAATCGCCGACTTGTAGAGCTGACGGTCATTCTCCCTGATCCAGAGGAACATGTCGCTGACAAGAGAAGGGTCGATTTTGTGATAGATTTCGAATGCGTTCACGGTTTGTTTGACTTGCGGGGAGTGAACACTCCGCAACGGTGAAGGCAAGATCAAAGGATCGCTTCGCTTAACTGAGGAACAAAATCCATGAGAGATCGATACCAAAGGAGACCGGGGCAACCGTTGCACCGGTATTTTAAATATTTTGCCGGCTTGGTGATTTTAGGGATCGCGGGAATGGCCGCTTTCCATTTCTTCATCTCAAAGCCGATGAGTGAGATCGGTTCGCCGGTGGATAAATTGGCGCGGGCCCTGGGAGCGGTGACTGACAGCGAGGTCAAGGTGGATGGCTATACCCTAACCCTTGCGAGCAAGGAGACGAGGGAACTCATCGTGGTCAAGCGGAAGACGCAAACGGTGGTGAAGTATGAGAGCAGTTGGCTCGGGTCCAAGAAGATCTTTATCGTGAAAGGGGATTTTGAAATCAAGGCGGGCTTTGATCTGAGCGAATTTGGAGGTTTTGAACTTAAGGGGAATGAAGCGGTGGGAGAGTGGCCCGAGCCCAGGCTCCTGGGGGTCAATTTGCTTGATTACACCACGTTTTTTTCGAGTAGCGGAGTGGTGAACCGGATCACGGATAAGGACCGGGAGTATGTCGTCAATTTACTCGTGCAGCAGGCCCGAATCGATGCGATCAAGAATAGTGATATTCTGGATGAGGCCGAGCAAATCATTCAAACCCGCCTTGAGGCTGTCTCTTATACACATCTCCGAGCCCACGAGACCGAGGCTGATCT
>CAJXVQ010000756.1 GCA_913060685.1 uncultured Verrucomicrobiales bacterium | reverse complement strand
CGAGATCAGCCTCGGTCTCGTGGGCTCGGAGATGTGTATAAGAGACAGATCTTTAACCTCAGACCAAAGAGCGGCTTTTTTCAGTGATTCCTCCACCGCTTGATCGAGGATCCCTTTGTTTCTAATTCCCTGAACCCGGAGTCCATAAGCCACATTTTCGTAGATTGATTTGGGGAACGGATTGTATTTTTGGAAGACCATCCCGACGTGCTTGCGAAGCTCGATCGCCTCGACGTCTGACGCATTAATGTCCTGGCCCAGAATACTGATTTTTCCAGTCGTCACTTTTGCGGTATCGACCAGATCATTCATGCGATTCAAGCAACGAAGTAAGGTCGATTTCCCGCAACCGGATGGCCCGATGAAGGCCGTGACTTTCCCTGCAGGGATCTCGAGTGAGATATTGCGAAGAGTGTTGGTCTTACCGAGGTCATAGCTAAAGCTAAGATCCTCGATAGAAATAATGGATTCGTTGGCGGGGACGTGAAGAGCGTCGGCCGAGTCGAGTGTGACGGATGAGTCTGTCATGAGATAATCTAAAAAGGGCTACCACTTGAGTTTATTGCGGAAACGGGAACGAAGCACCACCGAGATCATGGCAAATCCGACGACCAGCAGAAGGAAAACAAAGACCGAACCGTAGCGCATGTCATCCAGTGCTTCATTCGCCGGGAGCTTTCCGGAAACAGTGTAGATGTGGTAAGGCAAGGCCTCGACCATCTGCGTGAGTAGATTGGACATCCAGTAGAGCCCGGAGCCTTCCGTATCCTGCCAGGGGAGTTTGCCTTTGCTTGCCACCGCAGCGGTAAACATGATGGGTGCCGTTTCTCCGGCCACCCGGGTCACCCCAAGAACGGAAGCAGTGAGGATACCGGGAGTCGCATATGGGAGAACGGCAGTCCGGATACACTGCCATTTGGTGGCTCCGAGAGCGAGGGAGGCTTCGCGGAAACCCTTGGGAACTGCTTTCAGCGATTCCTCGCAAGCGGCAATAATCACGGGCAAAACCATCACAGCAAGAGTGGCGGCTCCAGCGAGGACGGATTTACCCCAGCCCTGAAAACTGAGGTAGCCCTCACTTGGCCAGAGAGGAATGGCGTAAATCGCCCTCTCCCAATCGGGACTTCCGGTGAAGACGGGGAAGATTGGAGAGAAGCAGAAAAAGGCAAAACCGAAGAGGCCAAATACGATTGAGGGAACTCCTGCAAGGTTCATAATGGCCAGACGGATGGTCGTCACCACGCGACCTTTGCTGGCATACTCGTTGAGATAAATGGCGGCAGAGATCCCGATGAACAGAGCCGCGACCATGCAGAGGACCACCAGCATGGCGGTGCCCACAAGCGGCCCGAGAACACCTCCTCCGGCATAGGAGAACGTGTGCTCGTCCCGGATCACGGCATCAGGATTATCCTTCTTGTATTGATCAAAATCATCCTTATCCAGCCGAACCATCTCACCGTCTTCATTATAGAATTCATGAAGAGTCATGGGTGACTTGGAGAAGAATTCGGTATTGATGAAAGGAGCCTCCGACTGGAAAATGACCGGAGCGCCGTCGTACGTGATCTTGCCAAGAATACCGATCACGCAGGCGAGGATGAAGTAAGTGAAAAATGCGAACACTCCGGTCCCCAGGCGATCAAGCACCTTGCGTTTCGATGATTCGGAACGGAAGGGGTTCGCCGCCGGTTTGGCCGGAGAGAGGGTAGGTTCTTCAAGCATGTCTTCCCAGGCGTTTGATGATTCTTTGGGCGGCAACGTTGATCATAAGAGAGATCGTAAACAGAACGAGACCAACGAGGAACAGGGCCCGGTAGTGAAGGGTGCCTTCGCTCACCTCTCCCATTTCCTGGGCAATAATCCCGGTCATGGTATGGGTCGGTTGGACGACGACTCCCAACCCGGCACCCCAATCAGGCATGGAAATTTTATTACCGGCAACAAGGAGCACCACCATGGTCTCACCGATCACCCTTCCGAGACCGAGAAGCACTGCGGCAAGGATTCCCGAAATGGCAGCAGGCACGATAACCTTATTGACGGTTTGAAGTTTGGACGCACCCAGAGCAAGGGATGCCTCGGAAAACGAACGCGGGACATTATTCAGCGCGTCCTCACAGAGGGTGAAAATGGTGGGGACAGCCATGAGGGCTAAGAGCATTCCAGCATTGAGCATATTCAGACGCTCCGTGATCGGGAATCCCGGGAGCCAGGAGAGAAGAGGGCTGGCGCTATACTCGACCAAGAGCTTACCCAGCACCATGATTCCAAAGAATCCCAAAACAATGGAGGGAATGGCCTGAATCATCTCAATGGCAGGCTTGATAAAGGTCTGCTCTGCCCGGCTGGACAGTCGGTTCACATAGATCGCGGCACCAATTGAGACAGGGACGGCAAAACAAAGAGCGATGATGGAAATGATGATTGAGCCCGTAAAAAGCGGGAGGAAGCCATAGGCATCGTGCCATGAGCTATTGGTGGTCCAGTCCTTACCAAAGAAAAACTTCGTCCCGGAATCGATCCAAGCGATATCCCTGTCTCTTATACACATCTCCGAGCCCACGAGACC
>CAJXVQ010000755.1 GCA_913060685.1 uncultured Verrucomicrobiales bacterium | reverse complement strand
TCCTCTTGATAGGTTTCCTGCTGGAAAAGGTCCATGATGAGGTAGAGTTCCGAGGTCAGTTGGTTCGCCCGGGGAGGAAGGGCGGTGAAGCCATTGACGATGAGCCCTTCGGTGTAGTCGGCGTGGTAACTGACCAAGAGCGGGAAAGCTTCCCGTCGTTGGTTCGCAGTCAGTTGGTAGCGATTGGTGAGCTGCCGGAGTCGCTCCCGGGATTCGCGTTCGATCTTTCGACCAACTTCATCGAGAGCGATATCAGAAACGGTGACCTCGTAATTAGTCGGGTCCATCTGTTCAATTTTTCGCTTATCGAGCGGAAGAGGCGCCGTGCTCTCGCTTCGGAGAGAGGGGCGGACAACAGGGCGCCCCGAATCAGTCACAATCAATGGCTCTGGATCGCGAACCGGAACTTTGCGGGAGGCTGCCAAATAGGTCACAACTCCGGAAACACCCAAAAGGGTTAGAAAGAGAAGAAATTTTGAATGGTTCATGATCCTACGGGAACGAGTTCGGGGACTACTTAAACTTGGAGCTCATCATCCACTCATACCAATCTGTCTCGAAGGCAGTGTCATCGGCATATCCATAGGTTTCGAGCAGGAGTTCTTTCGTCGCATCCTTGCCCTCGCGAATCGCGGTGATAAAAGTTTGATACTTCTTGGTTCGCTCGGCGGTGCTGACCATGAAGTAGTTGAGTGCGAACATGTATCCGGATTCGTTTGGTGACAGGGTGATGATCTCCGCATTGATGGTTTTCTCGAGGCTGACCCGCTTGCCTGCCTTGCACAATTTTCGGAGGATCTTCGCCCAGGATTCTTCCGGTCCCAGAGAACCTCCTTTGCGGGCATCGACTTTGGCGTCAGGATTGGCCTGATAGTAGGCTTCGAAATCGAGGTAGTAGATGGAACAACGGTCGAAAACCATGTGCTCGGCGTAGTATCCAATCCCTGCGGTCATCCAGAAGGGCAGTTGGCCCTGGCGCGTCCGGCCTTTCATGAGAGCAGTGCCGAGGCTATGGACGAGGATTGCCTTTTTGTCCTCTTCCTTCCCTCCGCCCGAGTTTTGGGCATCGGTTTTACAAATGACGAGGTAGCGATTGTAGGGATCGAGATAGTTTCCGACCGTCTTGGTGATTTGGATATTGCCGGCAGGCCAGTTGTTCCGTTTGGCGTCCGTCATGACACAATCATGGAAGACGTTGCCCGTATCCATGAGGTAGGTGGTGAAGCGAAATTTGTCCTCTTTACCGGCATCTTGTCCACGAGGTGTGCGAAATTCCTTCTTTTCAAAGTCCGCTTCAAGTCCAGGGAGAATCTCCAACATGACTTCGAAGGTTTTTTCACTATACTTACGCGCAGGATCGGTGCCCGTTCCATGGGTGCGGATCATAAAGTGATCGAGCTCCTTTTCCTTCCATTGGGTTTCCGGGAAATGAATTGTCTGGCTGTAGGTGAAGCCAGTGGCCAACAGGGTCAATGCGGCGAGTAAAACTTTCATCAGGAAAGCGTAACTGAGTGGTGACGACGTGGCAATAAGGGAAAGATATTCTTACAACTCCCTTGTAATCAGGATGGTCGGTGTGGGTTACGAAATCTTTTCCAAGAAAAGAAAATTCACGGTTTTACCCATTCTACCCCATAAAGAAGCCCGGTCACGAATGACCGGGCTTCTTGTTTATGGAGTTATTGGGGGATATTAAATTTACTCGCCGGCTGCCTTCTTACCCTTTTTAGCTCCGCCTTTACCTTTACCTTTACCGCCCTCTTTGCCGCCCTCTTTGCCGCCTCTTGCTGGGCGACCTCCGCGATTGCCGCCTCTGACGGGCATATTGGCGCGCATTTCCTTGAACTCGGGGTCCTCTGACATGGCCTTACGCTCCGACTCGCTGAGTCCCTTTTTGCCGTCTTTATCATATTTCTCGGAGAGAGCTTTCATCTTGGCACGTCCCTCCTCCATCTTGGCCTTACGATCTTCAGGGGTGAGTTTCTCCCACGCGGCGCGACGTGCCTCCATGTCGGCCCTGAGCTTCGCTTTCTCTTCTGGGGTCATTGCTTCAATCTTAGCTTTGCGTTCCTCCATCGCCTTCTTGCGCGAGGCTTTCTGCGCTTCGGTGGGCTCCGGGCGCTCAGTGCGGCCCTTGCCCTTGCCCTTGCCTTTTTCATCGCCTTTGGGAGGCGCGGCACTTACGAGGGCACAAGTGGCGATGGCCACGACGATTGATGTCAGTTTCATTTTCATAGTTTTTTGAGTTATCGGGATGGTGGAGTCTCCCGGATTCGCACGATCTAACCTGAGATTTCGCGAAGAGTTGCAGATTTTTTTCGAGAATTGTCATTGCCCGTCTCATGCCCTGTCCCAAAGATCTCAGGAATGCCAGACGAGGCCAAAAAACCTTCCAAAGCCGAAGTCTTCCGAGCCCGGTTGACAAGCACCCTGATCCTGTGGGCCATTGTGACCGCAGTTTTTGTTTCACAAAATGCCTGGGCCTTCTTCGGGCTGGTGGCTTTTCTCACCGTCGCGGGAGCTTTCGAGTTCCTGTCTCTTATACACATCTCCGAGCCCACGAGACCGAGGCTGATCTCG
>CAJXVQ010000754.1 GCA_913060685.1 uncultured Verrucomicrobiales bacterium | reverse complement strand
GCGGGCTCGGTTCGTCCGTTTCTTCAGGAGATTCGGCAAATCTCCGAGCCTGCGGTGCAGGGGGAAATCGATGATTTGATGGGACTGGCTTGATCACTGGGAGGTTTCAGTTCCGGAGGTTTTCTTCCTCGAAGGATTTGAGAAATCGGCAAGGCTCGAGAGGAGTGAAATCCTGCGGAGGATTTCTACGGGCCTTTGATCAAGGTGAGGACCTGTCCCTTTTCACCGGGTTTGGTTCCTCGACTGTGGATGTAGGAGCTAAAGAGGAGTTTTTCTTCACCTGTGAGCAAATGGATTGAGGTGACGCTGGGATTTGAAAATGCCGTGGCGTTTTTTGGAGTCTTAAATGCCAGTTTTTTGAGTGGTAGTCCGTCTGCGTCGCAAAGGTAGATACCCCACGAACCCCAATCGCCGACCTTTCCCTGAATTTCCTGAACGTAGTAAGTTTTCCCGTCCCACTGGAAGGCATCGCGGTCTCCGAGATTGCCGAGGCCACCGAGCTTTTTGAAGGCCGCGTTAAGTTTGCGGGATGGAGTGGCTTTCCAATTTTTGAAGCCGGTCAGGGTTCCTGAGGCGAGTTGGTCGACACGGGCGTTTTGGTAGAAATGAAAGCGAAGCTTGATGGTGGACTTGGAGAGATCTCCATTGGGGATGGTGACGGATTCGAAGCTCGGAGTTCCTTCTGCGGTCGGGGCGAGCGAGCGGGGGATGTCGACTTCCTGGCTGAACTTTCCCTGAGTGAGGGCAGCCCGGTTTTTGTAATGCCTTATCCTGATCCAGCAGGAATTTGGAGCATCTTTTTCGTAAGCCATGAGGAAGCTTCCGTCTTTGGTTTCGTGGATGCTTGCTTGTGAGGCGTGGGAATCGAGCTCGGTGACGTGGGTCCATTTCTTTAAGGCTTGGGATTTGGCAAGGTGAACCGAGAAGGTTCCGTTTTTGAGGGTGTGATAGACGCCGAAGAGTTCGAATCGCTTGTTTGGCTGGATCACTTCGAGACAATCCATGGTCCGGCCGTCACTGTCGCGGAGTCCGAAGTGATACGATTCGGCCTTTGGGATGTTTTCCAATTTGCGGGCCAGCTCCTGCCATTCGGATCCGGTTGCAGAGAGAGCTGTGAGAAGAATGAATAGGATGGAGCGCATGGTCTTGCAGGGTTGGGAATAGGGAATAGTTCCAGACGTGTTTTTTGTCGATCGGGAGTTTGTTTTTGATGAGGAATTCGCGGAATTCTTCTTTCAAAGCTTTGGTGCGGTGGTGTTCACGCTGGTCGCGGATGTAGGCGGAGGCGGAGGCGAGTTGGGACTCGCTGAGGGAGAAGGCACCGTAGCTGCCCTGCCATGACTATTTGGCGAGGTCAAGGGATTGGGATTTGAGCCACTTGGAGGTCGATTTTTTGAATTCTTCGACGGCCTTTGCGTATTGGAGGAAAGGAGTTTCGTTAGATTCGGCTGGAATTTCTCCGATAATATTCAGATCGTTTCTGATGAAATGAGTTACAGGACCATGGCGTTTTCTCCAAAACCAATTTTGCTCGTAGGGCTGATCGTTTGTTGTGTGGGCACGCTGTTTGTCGGACTGCAAAGCCATGGCAAAAATCAAGGAACGGCGATCACGGAAGAGAAAAAGACGATTCTGATTATTCGCGGGGCTTCGACCCACGGGAAAGATTCGCACAACAACGATCAAGTCGGGCAGCTGATTAAGGATAAGCTGGAGAAGTCTCAATATGCAGACTCCTTCGAGGTCCAAACGACCTTAAACTATCCCAAAGACCTGAGCTTGGTCGAAAATGCCGACCTCATCATTATTTCGAGTGATGGGGGAGGACAGCATGCCTTGCTTGATCAGGAAAATCCGACCAGGCATACGAAGCATCTCGATGGGATTTTGAAGAAGAACAAGACCGGGCTCATTGTGATTCATTGGGCGACCGATGCTCCTTCCGGAGGGATGGGGGTGCTTCATCCGGAGAACTCCAGGATGATGATGGATTGGATCGGAGCGGTTTACTACTGGGTCAAGAAAGCAAAAGACCCGGAGAGCAGCTGGACCTGGAAGTTTCCGGTGTTGGATTTGAAGGTGGATCAAAGCCATCCCATCTCGAACGGGGTGCCTGAGACCTTCAGTCTGCAAGATGAATACTATTTCAACTTTTTCACCGCCAAGGATGGGCGGAATCCCGGTTCGGATAAGGTGACTTTCCTACACACGGCCAATGCCCCGAGCCATCGGAGTGATATGGACAATAGAGAGAATTGGCGCGAACAGGCCGTTTATTGGTCGTTTGAGAGGGCGAACAAAGGGCGTTCGGTGGCGATGACCTCAGCGCATTTCTATCATACTTGGGCGAATCCGAATTTTTTCCAGAGCTTCGCCAATAGCATTTTTTGGGCCCTGGAGTTGGAGGTTCCCGAGGGGGGAGTGGGCATTACGACGCCGACTTTGGACGAGCTCCTTTCTTATAAAGGAACTGAGATTTACAAACTCGGTCGCCATTTCAAATAAGGGGCGTGGTGGGGTGTATCGATCGCACCTAGCCCAAGTTTCGCATTTTTTTTGAGTTTTTGGTCCAAAATCGCCGAATTCGCA
>CAJXVQ010000753.1 GCA_913060685.1 uncultured Verrucomicrobiales bacterium | reverse complement strand
GAGATCAGCCTCGGTCTCGTGGGCTCGGAGATGTGTATAAGAGACAGATCGATGACACTCCGCTGGAAGACTCCCTCGGCGCGGTCCTCGACTAGCTTCGAGCTTCCTGCTAGACCACCGTTCAAGCGATGAAACTTTTGCGGTTTGGCATCTCCCTTCTATTTCCTCTTCTCGCGGGAGTTGGACTGCTGCGAAGTCTTGCGGAGCTGCCTTCTCTTGTCCGCTTCGAACACTTTGCCTTTCTTTATCCCGGCCGTTTTGCAGAGGATCACATCTTGTCTGATCGCGGTGATCTGAGTGAGTTCAAGATCACCTTGATCGACTTCTCCGAAGATGAAGACCATCCGCTCAACATCGGAACCTATGAGATCGATAAAGAAACGGCGGAAATCATGGGGCCCGAAGGCAGTCGTCCCATCGAGTGGGCTCAGTTCCTCAACCAAACACGACTGGCGGACGATCGCCTGACCGTCATCACCTCTTCTCTTTCGTGGAACGATGCCGACGAACTCCCTTTGCTGGCTCTGCAAGAGCAAATTTCTTCGACTTCCAATCTTGTCATTGGGCTCCGGGGCGAGCTCCTCAACTCGGAAGCCCCACTCGTAGAATACCTCCGCAGTTCGGTCATTCCGGATGACTCCTTCTCGTCGCTCAATCTCCCTGAAATCGACCACATCTCCTTTCAACCCTCGGTCACGGCTCCCATCTTTGGCATTTCAGAAGTCAGAGGACTCAAGATTGAAAAAGAAGGTGAGATCCACCGTGTTCCGATGCTTGTTCGTTGGGGCGATCAGCTCCTACCCACTCTTCCCCTTGCCTGCCTTCTCACAACCCATGGCATACAGCCTTCCGAGTTGAAACTTGGTCCAAGCGGCCACCTCAGATTCGGCCAAACGGGAATTATTTTAAAACTCGACTCGCGGGGCTTCACCCCACTTCGCTCGACCGCCGCCCCCCCACAATCGGCCTCAAAACTCCAGGTTTATCCAGAGCAGTCCGAAACTTATAAAGTCATCGTTCTCCCCGATGCTCCTCCCGGCGCCACCCGGTTGGCGGCCCAGCTCCAGCAGGCACTCTCGCAACGCCCCACCCCCCTGAAGACCTACCAAAGATTCCACCTCACTATTGAGATCGCCTTCATGATCGTCATGGCACTCTTTCTGGAAACGCGCCGCTTTTGGATCTACCTTCCCGGATTTGCAGCCCTTCTCGGCGGCTCACTCATTACCGGCTACTGGCTGCTTCTCACCCCTCTCCTCGCTCTCATTTTGGTCCACCTTTTCATTCGAAAACTCGCCGACCAAGCAAAAGATCGACGGAAGTGAAAAAGAAGGGGACCTGATCTCCCTTTCCACTTCCCCCCGCTCCCTGAACGCGCTACTTCTTTGGCATGCGCGAAGATGTGAAGCAGTTGCTCGCCCTCCAGAAAACCGACCAAAGGATTCAGGCCCTCGAAGCGGAACTCGTTCGAATCCCCAAACTTCAGGAAGCCGCCAAGGAACGCCTCGCCAATGACATCGCCGCTCTCGCGACAGCCAAGTCAAACAACCAAGCCAAAGAAGTTGAGATTAAAAACGTCGAACTTGATATCGGCACTCGGAAAAACTCGATCGACCGACTCAAAATCCAACAGTTTGAGACCAAGAAAAACGAGGAATACACCAAGCTCGGTCAAGAGGTCATACGCTACGAAGCTCAGGTCGATGACCTCGAGACCCGCGAACTGGAGCTCATGGAAGTCGCCGACGGACTCCGCGCGAAAATCGCCGAAGCCGATGCCTCTCTCGCCAAAACCCAGGGCTTTGTCGACGAAGAGATCGCCGAACTTGCAACTCGAGCCACCGAGCGTAAAGCCGAGCTCGCCGAAGCCAAGGCCACTCGCGAGGCAAATGTCACCGACCTCAACGACGAAGACCTCCTGGACTCCTACCTCCGCCTCTTCAACAAGCGCGAAGGGCAAGCCATCGTCAAAGTCACCACCGAGCGCAGCTGTACCTCCTGTCACGTGCAAGTCACGCCAGCCACCTACGCGCTCGCCCAATCCGGCTCCGCCATTGCCAATTGCGACAACTGCGGAGCCATCGTTTTCCCGTGAAGATCTTTCGTCCATTCCTCCTTTTACCGATCGCCGGCCTCGTTTGTGGCTGCGGCGGACTCGGCATGATCCCCGGCTTGGGGAAACTCAGTGAAGAGGAAGCGCAGAAGAAACTGTATATGGCCCAGAACTACATCGAGTTGGGCGCTTACGGCAAAGCAGAAAAAGAGCTTTCCGGTTTCCCGAAAGACTCAAGGCATCGCCCCGAGGTTGACGCCTTGCTCTCGACCCTGAATGAATTCAGAGTCCAACCTGAAGACGAAGAATACGACTATTAATGTCGATCACTCCGATTGTCAGCTTATCAAACTCTCGCCCGTAGCACGGGCGTCTCGCCTGTTTACCCACCAAGTCCCTCCAGCCCACCGCACACAGGCGAGACGCCCGTGCTACATCCAGGCCATACTCCCCCTCTCAAGTATTGTAATCCCACCTGGACACCCGTAGCACTGTCTCTTATACACATCTGACGCTGCCGACGATCTACTCTGTGTAGA
>CAJXVQ010000752.1 GCA_913060685.1 uncultured Verrucomicrobiales bacterium | reverse complement strand
CGAGATCAGCCTCGGTCTCGTGGGCTCGGAGATGTGTATAAGAGACAGCCCAAGGTGGCGGACATTAAGCCGAGGTTATTTTATCTACCTTTCACTTCTGACTTTGGGGATGAACAAGACTTGTCACCTGAAACAATCCGTTGTTTTTGGACGAAGGTGATGCTCGATCTCGTTAGAAAGAAAGAAAGCCCTTACACTAAATTTCATTCAGTAATAGCAGATTTCACCTACTCTAAATTCGGGGTAACACCAGGAGATTGCTCCTGTAATTTCAGTGCCGATAGTGGCGAAATAATGTTTATCGATACTTGCATATCAGGCCGCGCAATCTCTGAAATAATTGAATCCATGCAAAAGCTCGGATTCTCAGAATATTTCATTGTGGCTATAGTTGACCAAAGCAGAGGTGGACCAGATCAAAAACATAGAAGAATCCTCGAGAGAGAACGCCAAATGGGTAGATTGGAGTATGTGAATGTCACCAAACTGTTTTCTGAAGACCAGTCACCATTACTAAACAATGGATGCGGCTCAATCGTTTTTCCAAATCTAATCACTGAGGCTCTGAACATTGTTGGAGAGTTCAAAAATGATGGGCTTTCAGGTGCTGGGTCTTGTTTCCTTAACTGGGCGGCACCTCTTCAGGGTATGCAATCCAACGCAATTAGGGGGCTAATGCAGGAAAAGATATTTACTCATGCACGTCGTTTACTCGACCCAATTACGCGAACATGCCATTCGTCGTCAAATGAGTATATTGCCGAATCTATTGCGAGGATCGAATCCAATCTGGGCCGTGTTCCGCTTCGGAAGGAGGATACTCTAAAACTTGCGCAGGAATTTTTTTTCCAGAAGAATTCGGCACTTTCAATTAGCTCATCTCATGTTTTGAGATTTGATCTTACCCCGCTAGAAATCAATCGACTTTTAGCCAATTTTCAGAGTTAGGGAACCAAATTTATCTGCCAGAACAAAATTTCTCTGCCAAGCATATTACTATGTGCCGTTCGTCTTTTCGACGAATAGTCGCTTAATCTCTCCGACTAGCTCGGAATCGCGAGAGCTATGACTAAAAAAGACAGTGGCTTTTGATGGCATGGGCTGATTCTTTCCTATTCAAGAAGAACACGCAAGAAACTCTCAAAGAAAATAACACGCCAGGCATGTGTGAGAGAGATTGACCTGCCCGATGGGGTCGGTAGGGTGGGCAGATGAAGCTGCAAGTGAGTGATGAGAAGGGAAAGGAGGAGATCCGGGAGTGGACTCCGTTGGAGCTTGCTGAGGTGAAGACGCCGCGCAGGATTGGTTCGATCTGGCAGGCGAAGGGGGCTTCTTCGCGGCGTCGGATGAAGTTTGAGGACCGGGCGACTTGCTACCACGTGATGTCACGGACCGTAAATGGCGAGTTTCTCTTTGGATCGACGGAGAAAGAGGCCTTTCGGAGGATGATGTGGCGGATGTCGGCGTTTTCGGGGGTGGGAGTGCTGACGTATGTCGTGATGGATAACCATTTTCACATTTTGGCGCAGGTGCCAGATCGAGAGAAGTGGCTGCGGAAATTTGAGGGAGAGGAAGGGGAAAAGAAGTTGCTGAAGCACCTGGCGACGGTTTACTCGAAGAAGTTCGTGGAGCAGTTGCAGCGGGAGATTGCGACCTTCCGGGAACAGGGCAATGAGCAGGCGGTGGGGGAGTTGTTGGATCGTTTTAAGAAGAGATTTTGTGACATCAGCCTTTTTGTGAAGGAGCTGAAAGAGCGGTTTAGTCGTTGGTTCAATAAGCAGAACGGGCGCCGGGGGACACTTTGGATGGACCGATTTAAAAGCGTGTTGGTTGATGGTGAGGCTGCTCTGGCAACAATGGCGGCTTACATTGATCTAAATCCAGTCCGTGCGGGGATTGTGGAGGATCCGATGCTCTACGAATGGAGTGGCTACGGCGAAGCGGCGGGCGGAAGTCGGCGGGCACGGCGCGGGCTTTGTAAGGCTTTGAATCTCCCACAGGATTGCTGGGAGGGGAGGGGACTGGCGCGCTATCGCTTGTTTCTCTATGACGAAGGTTTGTCGGTTGAAGCGAAATCCGACTCCCTGGGGAAAGGTCGCAAGAAGCGTCGCGGATTCAAGCTTGAGGTCAGGACGAAAGTGGTCGGGCAGCGCGGCAAGGTGAGCCCCGTTCAGAATTTACGGAAGCGGGTGGCGTCCTTCAGCACCGGCGTGGCAATTGGCGGAGAGGATTTTGTGAAAGGAATGGCGGCTCGATATCAGGAAGCAATGGGCCGAAAGAACGAGCGAAGTCCGCGTCCTGTCACAGACGGAGAAGGAGGCTTTTACGTGATGAGGGAATAGGATTGCCTGCGATCACGCCTCGTCAAAGAACGTTTGATCTCATTTGTGCCTGACATCGATATTTGCGGGATGGTTAAGACCCTCTGGCTACAGGTCTCTTCCTTTCGGGTGCTACTCTTTCTGAAGATCCTGTCCAGCGACAATTATAATTGAGTTCGACGACAATTAAAACTGAACCCCTCGGGCCGGGCTAATCCGAATGGCGCTCGGTTAAGCCACTTGCTCGGTCACTTTAGTCTCCGGAAAATCTGT
>CAJXVQ010000751.1 GCA_913060685.1 uncultured Verrucomicrobiales bacterium | reverse complement strand
CGAGATCAGCCTCGGTCTCGTGGGCTCGGAGATGTGTATAAGAGACAGGTTGATCCAGCATGGACTGAAAGAGATTTTTCATGGGCGGATTAGCTTCGTGATCGCGCATCGTCTTTCGACGATCAGGACGGCGGATCGAATCCTCGTAATCGAGAAAGGCCGCATCATTGAGAGCGGCAGGCACGAAGAATTACTGGCGGAGAAAGGGCACTACCATGCGCTTTATACGCACCAGTTGCAGCAGGAGTTTGAGAGCGGGGATTTGGGGTAGAACTTGAGGAGAGGCAGGCCCTACGAGCGGGGTCGGACGCGGTTTCTTATTGGTCCCCGTTCTATGCCATCAAACCACTTTCCACTGCACAGGGCCTTGATCCGAATGATAAGTCCCTTCGGTCATCCAGTCGTGATTTGAAATCAAAATTTTGACCCTACAGCGGTCCTTGATTTCAGCAGTGACCGCCCATTGACGGGCCACTGGCAAACGTTCCAGACGACTCTCAATCCGCGCACTTCGTACCCCGAAAAAAGGCTCTACCAGATCTTTGCCCATTTTCACCACTTCTGAATCCAACACACTCAAATCGACGGGCTCGGACCATGCCAACTCGGACCCTTTGATTAATGGGATACGTTGCAAAGCAGGCCAAGCCATTACAAGTAAGCTCTTGTTACTGCCCTTGATGTCCAACACGGTAAAGATTCCCTCGATCACACGAGCTGTCATGGACGCTCCGGTTTGGCGCGACTGAAATAGCCAATTCCCCCAAGCATCCAAGCTACAAGTGATGGTCTCACGTAATGATTTTCCTCCGAGCGACACTTCATATTCCCAATCGCGCGACATCCGATGATCAAAACAAGCTGCCAACCCGGGATCCGCATGAACCGCTCCAATTCGGGCACCTTGCCCGGGTAATCCATGACGAACAAATTTCCAGGATTTTGAGTCATACTGCTGGAAATTGATCATGCGGAAAGGAATCGTCGCAGCACCAATGGTATCGGATTTTTGCATCTGCAGATGCAAATGCGGGAAAGGAGATCGGCCGGAATTTCCACATGACCCCAGCACCGTGCCCGTCACGACATAATCGCCTGGCTGCACTTTGATGCTCTCATTTTTAAAATGACAAAGCTTCACAAACAAACCTGACTCCATCCGAATAATAACCAGATTCCCCCAGTTGTCCTGAAGGTTGTTTTCGCCGATCGGGTTATCCGCGATGCCGTTGACCACACGCACCACTTGACCGTGGCAGGGAGACAATACCGGAGAGCCATGTGTATAGTAATCTTCCAACTGGCGGCTGCTGGCTGGAGCCGATTTTGAATCTTCAAAATCTTCCACTTCAAAGTCCAAGGCAAATTGCCAATCCTCCCGATGAGTGATCCCCCCGTTGAATCCTTGGGTCACTACCCGATCACCAGAAAACGGAGGATGTAACACCGGTAATTCAGGGTCCGCAAAGCGAAGTCTGTCCGATGTGAATTTGCGGAAATTGCGCTCAGCGGAACCCCCGGGAATGGGTGCCGGGTGTAGCGAGTTGGCATTGGTCCGGAGACGTAGGGAATACACCATCATCAGAACCACTAAATTAAAGGGCAAGGCGAGAGGCGGGATGTTGAAATTAAGCAGAAACACTCTGACGGCAATCGCAATGGCGCCACAGAAAAACCCACCGAGTACAACCAGTCCCAGACTACTCCGACCCGGAACAAAAAAACCACCCCCAAGCGCAATCCCGGTTAGGACAAAGTTGAAACTTACCCATGAGAGCGATTCCTGCTCAATCTGATATCCAAAGCCCGCAAGAAACCAAACACCCGCAAGAAACCCGACCACGGCATAGAGCCCCGCTAAACGCGAATGCACAATCAATACGACACACAAAATCAACCCCATCCCGGCATGGGGGAGAAACAAGAGCGCTCCAAACGATTGGAAAAATGACTTGGTCCATACCCCCATCCATCGCGGTTCAGCCACCAAATACTCGGGGTTTGAAGACACGACAGGCATCCAATTCAAAGAGAAAAACAAAAAGAACAAGGCCATGGATACCACCACAAAAGGCAAGCTCATCGCAGGCAATCCGGTCAGATGATAAACCATCGAATTGAGCATCACCGACACAAACAAGGCCAGCAAGGAGGCTGTCATGACCAAGATCCACAAGTGGCTGGAGCCAATCTCCTGGTAGCCTTGCAAATAAGCCACCGTCATCCCCACCAACAAAGAATTAAACAGCAGGCTGCCATTCCGTAATGCGGCTCGATCAAACCCGAACATCCATCCCGCCCCCAGTGCAATCAACACGGAGACCAACCCCAATATCGCAAACTCAGGTAGAATAAATGTGCTGATTAATAGGCACGCTCCCACCCATCGTTTTTGGGTAAAAAAGAGAATCGAATAAGCGTGAAGGAGGGCATCCAGACACCACCAGGGGGAGCCCGTCATCTGCCTTTGTTCTTCTGTCGCGGTCATCTTTCGTGTCTTAGGTTATTAAGAAGACCCAATGCCAAGTCGGTCGGGCAAGCGCTCCATCTGCTGTCTCTTATACACATCTCCGAGCCCACGAGACCGAGGCTGACCTCGTATGC
>CAJXVQ010000750.1 GCA_913060685.1 uncultured Verrucomicrobiales bacterium | reverse complement strand
TCGTGGGCTCGGAGATGTGTATAAGAGACAGTTGCAAATCCGGGCTTCACCTCCGCCATTCCCATGAGCGAAAACGGGCCGCTCTACGGCAGGCGCAGGGTGATTACTCCTTCTTGGGGCCGGTGACGATGTCCTTGGGGGGTGAAAGTCCTGGGCGAAGATTTGGAACGGAATTAGTCTTTCAATGTGATGACCACTTTGTCCAAGGTGCCGGTGAACTTGTTTGTTCCTCTGTAGAGCTTCGAAACCTGGGTGCCGGTGTCGATACCGATGTCGAAGGTCTCCGCCAGCGAGTAAGTGCTGCGGTGCATGTTCGGCATCTCGACGGTGTCTTGCTTTTTGCCATTGATGTAGAGATCGCCAATGCCAGAAAACATTTTTTTCGCATCCGCCTTGAAGTCGAATTTGATATCGACCTTGCCCTCGGGGAGCGGTTGGGACTCGAGGTTATAGAAGACGCCATCGAGGAAGTTGTAGTCGAAGTAGACCCGGCCGCCCTTGATGAACATGGTGTAGCCGCCGGTCATTCCGCCGCAGGCAACGATCACGCCTTCTTCTCCGCCCTTTAGATTGATGGTGGTCTCGATCGTGTGAGAGCGACCTTTCACCGGAGCCGAGGCCTTCTCGGCGATCCGGAAGGCACCGGGGGCGTAGTAGATGAACTCCTTCTGATCGCCAAAGAGGACATCGTTGACCGCGTTGAGTCGTTTAATCATGTCATCGTAGAGCGGATAGACATTATACTTCCACGCTTCCTCGTCGAAGATTTTGATCAACTCTTCAAGCTTCTCGGGGTGCTTCTTGGCGAGATCGTTGCTCTCGGAAAAATCCTCGTCGACGTTGTAGAGTTCCCACACATCGTCTTCGAACGCGGTCACGGAATTCGTGTCCCAAGGCATGCGGTTCCCGTGAAGCGAGACCGCTTTCCAGCCGTCCGCCCAGATGGCGCGGTTTCCGAACATCTCGAAATACTGGCGTTTCTTAACGGTCGGAGCTTCCGGCTTGTTGAAGGCGTAGAGCATCGACTTGCCATCGAAGGGCTTCTGCTTGATGCCGTGATAGGATTGCGGGAACTTGATCTTGGCGGCCTCCAGGATTGTTGGGGCAATATCAGAGATGTGGTGGAACTGGCTGCGAATTTCGCCTTTGGTTTTGATTCCGTTCGGCCAGTGGACGACGAGTGCGTCGGTTTGTCCGCCGCGGTGCTCGCTCTGCTTGAAGTATTTGAAGGGCGTGTTGCCCGCCATGGCCCAACCGGCGTGATAGTGCGGATAGGTATTCTCACGGCCCCAGTCCGGGTAGGCCCGCCAGTTGGCATCAAAGTCGGTCTGCAGGCCATTGAGGACATAGGTCTCATTGAAGGTCCCGGCAAGTCCGCCCTCTCCGCTGGCACCGTTGTCAGCAGTGACAAAGATGAGGGTGTTGTCAAGTTCACCGATGCGCTCGAGTGTTTCGATGATGCGGCCCATTTGGTAATCGACGTGCTCCATCTGCCCCGCGAAGACTTCCATCTGACGTGCGTAGAGCTTCCGTTCCTTTTCGTTGAGGGAATCCCAAGCGGGGATTTCCTTGATGCGCTTGGTCAGTTTCGTCCCTTTCGGAATGATGCCCAGTTCGAGCTGTTTGGCGTGGATCTCTTCCCGGGCCTTGTCCCAACCTTTGTCAAACTTGCCACGGTAGCGCAGGGAGTATTCGTCCGGCGCGTGGTGCGGGGAATGCATCGAACCGGAAGCCCAAAGCATCATGAAGGGATCCTCCGGCTTGAGCGTCTTGTGACCGGTAATCCATTCAATGGCGCGGTCGGAGAGGTCCTTGTCGAGGTGTTCGGTCTTCCGGTATTCCTCGGGGGTGTGGTCATTCCACATGACGGGAATGAACTGGTGCACGTCGGCCGCCATGAAGCAGTAGGAGTGGTCAAAGCCCTCGCCGCTCGGCCAGCGATTGAAGGGGCCGGCCTGGGAGACCTCATAGAGCGGAGTGTGGTCCCACTTACCGAGCGCGTAGTTCACGTAGCCGCTCTCCTGCAGGTAGTTCGCCACGGACTTGGCGGTATCGGGGACGATGGCGTTGTAGCCGGGGAAGCCCATTGCAGTGAGGGCGTGACTGCCGAGTCCAATGGAGTGCGGGTTGCGTCCGGCCATCAACGTCGCCCGGGACGGGGAACAGAGGGCAGTGGTGTGGAAATTGTTAAAACGAAGGCCATTGTCGGAGAGGCGGTCGATCGTCGGGGTATTGATGAGGCCACCAAACTTTGTCGATAACTGGGCAAAACCAACGTCGTCGAGGAGCAGGATGAGGACGTTGGGTGCCCCTTCGGGTGGCCTTGGTGACTTTGGCCACCATTCTTTCGAGTCGGCGTATTTTTTTGCGATCTTCCCTTTGAATTCCTGGGCCTCTTCCGCGTTGGAAGAGGTCGGAATAAGAGAGCCGGCAAGAGCCAACGACAGCACTGCCGAAATCTGGTTCAGAATGGTGATTTTGATGAGTTTCATGGTTTGATGTCTGGGGGGTGTTTCTTATAGATGTCTCTGTTTTTCTCTCCTCATTGAAACTAGGAGTCTGTCGGACTGGCTGGCGAGTTGGTTTCGATTTTTTTTTCGGGGGCG
>CAJXVQ010000749.1 GCA_913060685.1 uncultured Verrucomicrobiales bacterium | reverse complement strand
TCTACACAGAGTAGATCGTCGGCAGCGTCAGATGTGTATAAGAGACAGGCGGTGGAGGATTCGGTCTGGAAGGTGAAGGCAGCGTCGTTGATCTGGAGCTTGCCCATCGCGACTTTAAGGGCCTCGTAGTCGGAGGTGTCGATGGGGTAGATACCGGAGAAGACCATGGGGCGGATTTCTTTAAATCCGGGGAGGGGCTCGAGGCAGGGCTTTTCCTTGTGGGTGATGGTGTCGCCGATTTTGACTTCGGCGGAGGATTTGACGTTGGCGATGATGTAGCCGACATCGCCGGTTTTGAGGCCACCGGTTTTTTGCATCTTGGGGGTGAAGATGCCGGTTTCCTTGACCTCGTAGTTGGTGGGGGTGTGGAAGAGCTTGATCTTGTCGCCTTTTTTGACTTCGCCGGAGACGATGCGGACGTAGGAAACGACGCCACGAAATTGGTCGTAGAGGGAGTCGAAGACGGAGGCTCGGAGGAGGCCGTCGGGGTTTTCGACCGGTGGGGGAACGAGCTCGACGACGGCTTCGAGGATCTCCTGGATGCCGATGCCTTGCTTGGCGGAGGCGGGGATGGCGTGTTCGCCGGGGATAGCGAGGATGTCTTCGAGCTGCTTACGGCAGCGGGGGATATCGGCGGCGGGGAGATCGATTTTGTTGAGGACGGGGACGATGGCGAGGTCCTGCTCCATGGCGAGGTTGACGTTGGCCATGGTCTGGGCCTCCACGCCTTGGGCGGCGTCAATGATGAGGATGGCGCCTTCGCAGGCAGCGAGGGAGCGCGAGACCTCGTAGGAAAAATCGACGTGGCCGGGGGTGTCGAGAAGGTTGAGCTTGTAGGTTTTGCCGTCCTTGGACTTGAAAGAGAGGGTGACGGGGTGGGATTTGATGGTGATCCCTTTTTCACGCTCGAGGTCCATGGAGTCGAGGTGCTGGGCCTGGGACTCACGCTGGGTGATGGTTTGGCAGGTCTCCATGAGGCGATCGGACAGGGTCGTTTTGCCATGATCGATGTGGGCGATGATGGAGAAGTTACGGGTGAGTTCGACAGACATGGTGATTGGGTGGCGGGAGTTTAACCGCGAAGGGAAGAAGATGCGAAGGGTTTTGACGCGCTATTCCGCGCGGGAGATAGAGGGGAATCAGGGAAAAGGGAAGGGTGAATCAAGGTGGCTGGGTTGAGGAATGGGCCAACCACGAAAGTCATGAAATGGACGAAACTTGGTTGAGGGTTTTTAAAACCACGGATCTCACGGATCTTCACGAATGGTTGAGGGGCTTGGATGAGGGTTTTTTTGAACCGCGGAAGACGCGGAATTTGGAGAGAGGTATTGGGGAATGTTGACGAGATTGGGGTGGCCGATTCGGGTGGGAGGGAGGAGACTTCCAGGATGAAGGTTATTTTGTTGCTTTGGGGATTGGTTGCCTTTGCTTGCGCGCAGGTGGTGGTGCCTGAGAAGGGGTGGCGAAAGATTGGGGAGGGAAAAGGAAAGGTGGCGGGGCTGAAAACTCTGGGAGTTTGGGATAATACGGACGATGGAAAAGGCGATGTGGTGGTCGGAGTCGCTTGGGGCCGTAAACCACCGACCTTTAGGCAACTCCTTGGCCTTAAACCCGGGGATGTTGCCAGTGGAGACCTCATTCAGCGTGCTGAGATTCTGGAAAAACCACGGCTTGGATGGTTGATTCAATATCGGGGAAGGAAAAAGTCGAATGGGTCGCGGCAGAGCAATTACTGGATCTACGGCAAGGATGGAGGTGTTCTTGTGCAGGCAATCCATGACAAAGATGCTGAGTTTTCTTTGGAAGGCTGGAATGCGGAAGGGATCCCTGAGGATGAAGATGGTAGGAAGCGAAAGGAAATCAAAGAGATGGTGGACGCGATGAATGCGACCAAGGCCTTGCCGGCGATCAAAATTGATAAGGTAGAGCCTGCGGGACAGGCCGTGGAAAAAGAGGGAGCAATTGTGGTGAAAATCGACGAGCAGGGAGCCTACAGGTTTGAGGATAAAGAGGTGAAGTTGGAGGATTTGACAGAGGTGCTGAACGCTGCGGTGATGAAGTTTGAGAAGAAGGAGCCAGTCATCAAGCCGGTCTTGCGCATTCGGGCTGAGAAGAAGGTGGAGTTCAAATATGTGCAGAGGGTCATCAAGGCGGGTGCAAAGGCTGGGATTAAGCAGGTGGCCTATGCGTCCTTCGGTCAGGGGGAGTGAGTGGAGAGTAGACGGAGTTTTTCGATGTTCCTGCAGGACACAAATCACATGTGACGGGTCACTCAGGATTGAAATTCCGGGCTTTGGACCTTTGTCCTTTCAGGACGTGGTCAGAGATTGAGGCCCTCTTTTACCGGACGGTGCCGTAAAAGTGTTTTTGGATCCGGGGCCAGAGATCCAAGTTTTTCTCATAGCGCATGGACGCTATGATGGACATTTGAAGCGGTGGGTTTGCTTACCCGCGTTTGCGCTCGAGGAGGACCATCATCATGAAGGAGAGGATGAGGTTGAGTTCCTGGTGGGGAGTGAGAGCGGGGTTGAGTTTTTCGATCTCGAATTTTCCCTCAAAGAAGGCTGATTTTTTGGTCATGCGCCTGTCTCTTATACACATCTCCGAGCCCACGAGACCGAGGC
>CAJXVQ010000748.1 GCA_913060685.1 uncultured Verrucomicrobiales bacterium | reverse complement strand
CTCGTGATGGATCGATAGATGCAGCTTGAGCAGGCTTTCCACCGGGGCGGCACGCCAGCAGGCAAAGCCATCGCGCTGATTTTGGTCAATGGCCTGGCGGGGTGTCAGGCCGGTGGTCCGGCAGATGTGGTTTTGTTCATACCAGTCGATTTGCACGGC
The DNA here is from genome assembly GCA_913060685.1 of uncultured Verrucomicrobiales bacterium. Classification (GTDB taxonomy): domain Bacteria; phylum Verrucomicrobiota; class Verrucomicrobiia; order Verrucomicrobiales; family Akkermansiaceae; genus SW10. The sequence goes on along the minus strand of CAJXVQ010000748.1, from coordinate 2,465 downwards.
CAGCAGCTCGTTTGCCTCGGCATGGTTGCTGACTCCTTCGAGGCGGAAAAGTGCGGGTAAGCGTTTTTGCCAGAAGTTGAACTGCCGTTCGATCTTGCCTTTGGATTGCGGGTCTTTGGCGACGAGGTGACTGACTCCGAGACATCCCAAAGCTCGCTGGAACTGGGACAAGGTGTTGGTGTCTCCAGCTTTGCGGGACTCGTGGCCGAAGAGGCTGAGGCCGTCGGTATAGAAGTCGTTGGGCAGTCCGTGGATCTGGAAAATCTTTCTGACGTGATCAAGGTGAGCGAAGGTGGTTTCGGCTTCGATAAAGCCTCCCCCGACGATGCTGCGCGTGGCATCATCAATCGTGAGGGCAAGGATTTGGAGCTTGCCGCCCGGCCACCATTGATGGGGCGAGCTGTCATGTTGGAGGAGGTCTCCGTATCCCTTGCGTTGCCATCTTCGTCTCGGTTTTGGTCCACGTGCGAGTGGTTCCCGGAGCAGGTGCGCCATGTTTTTGAGGACATGGTTTCGGATGTTGGAGACCGAGCGCGAGAAGGCGAAACGGCGCTTGATCTCATCTCTGATAAAGCTGTAGTTGGGTTCTTCGTCGATCTTGAGAACCTGCTTGATGAAGTCGGTGACTTCGGGCGGCCATTGCTCCTTATGATTTCCGCCAGAGACTTTGAGCGGACTGGATTTGCCATTTGCCAACCAAGTGGTTCGCAGGTTGTAGAGCTGACTGCGGCTGACATCGAGGCGGGCGGCGGCGTCCTGCCATGTCAGAGAACCGTCGTTGAAGAGTGCGAGGGTGTCGTTGATGACTTGGGCCGGGAGACGGTGGAAAAGCTGTTTCTTTTCATCCGGGGATTACGAGACTGATCCGCATGACACACAATGTCCGATTGGGGAGCTGCCCCAAACCCCGGAGTTTAGCGAATAAGGGCAAATGGCTCCAAGGAAGGCGTCCCTCCCCTGGAGCGCGGTTCCCTTCTTGGGAGCCTTTTGCACCTGGCTGACACTCGGGTTGCTCTCCAGCAGAGCCCTGACCTTCAAACAGGTATGCCGAGCAATCCATGGCCCAGTTTGATCCGCCAGTCAGAAATCAAAACCAGAGGACTATTCCAGTTTTGAACGAAAAATTACCGTCCAGTTTTGATCAGCCCCCGACATGCGAAAGATCCACCAAGGAGACTATCGAGGCTTGGCGTGAATCTCCTTGCTGAATTCAGCCACCGCACGATTCCATTCGGTGGCACCACCTTTGGCGTCGATCCACCCCGGCACTCCCCCCTTGAAGCGACTCGCGGCATGTTCCGAGTGATCCACCAACAGCACCGAAAAACCTTTCCCGGGCTGATCGGCCAGGTCGCTTTCTTCAAAGAACCATTCGCGCGCCTTCGTCCGTTTTTCGGTATACCGCTTCACCCGGGCCGGATCGGGACCGGGCTTCAGCCAGAGCACCGCAACCTGACCTTTCTCGGGGGACGCGAAGCGCGCTGACTGGCTGTCATAGGAATGAGATACTGCGATCCCACCTATTGTGCAACATTTCGGATCACGGCATCACCGCTGCCGCGCTTGAATTCCCACATCAACAAATGCACCCCGGAGCCCTCGAGATCTTGCTCGATCGTGACGACCGGACCATCGGTTTCCGCCACTTTGATGCCATCGATGTAGAAAACCAGGACATCGCCCGGGCCTTCCGCTCCGTCGATCTCCATTTCAAAATTGATCGATGTCGAAGCGTCTACCTCGGCGATGATCCGATTGGTCGCCCCAATGAGACCTCCGGTGCTTTTGAGATCGCCGGTCACGCTCCCGGCACTCCAGCTCGCATCTCCGCTAAGACCAAACTTACTTGCTCCAGTAAGTGCAGCAATGCGGGAACCGGCCAACTGGCCCGGGTCCAAGGTCAGGTTAATCTTGTAGAATTTCTGCCCGTCGTCGGGGTCCAACGGTGCCCCGAGCAGTTTGAGACCACTTGCACTCGGCACTTCGACAAAGCTCTCCCCGGCATTGGCCCATTGGTTTAAATCGCCTGAAGCCTGAACTCCCCAGCTTACGTCGGGAGCAACAAAGCTTCCGGCGGCGGTGATTTCCGGTCGCCCATCGACGATACGAAGATCGATGTGGTGGGTCTTGAGTTCGTTGACCGAGTCCAACCCGAATGCGTAAGCGCGCAAGTAGTCCCCCGCCCTTGTCGGATCAATGCGGGCGAGGTCGGCCAAATTTCCGATCGCGCCATCCGTCGAGGTCTGCAGCCAGCGATCGAAGCCGATGCCATTAGCGGCATCGGCGCTGGTCGCCACGTAGAGAATCGCCTCGTGCGGATTGCCCAGCTGGAACGCTTCGTCTGCAGACAACTGCAGGACGACCATCTTGGGACCGTCTGTGAGCCCCTCCGCCAAGGCCTCGATCGCGATTTCAGAGTAGGCCTGACCAGCTGGAATGGTGACTTGGCTGTCTCTTATACACAT
>CAJXVQ010000747.1 GCA_913060685.1 uncultured Verrucomicrobiales bacterium | reverse complement strand
CGTCGGCAGCGTCAGATGTGTATAAGAGACAGCCTTTATTCACCTCTCCCCCGCAAGGTTGGCAAATTCTCCGGCGGAACCAGAAGAGAAATACTTCGCCCCTTTCCAGGCACCCGCGTGATCAAGCCAGCCTCATCCAATCTCTTCACCATCGAATGGACACTCGGAGCCGAAATCCCAAAAAATCGCTGAATATCCGCCTCCGCCGGAGCCAAACCATTCACCAAAGTATAAGCACGGATGAAAGCCAGAAATTGCCCCTGGCGATCCGTCCAAATAGGAAAATCAGTGTCCTGCCTCAAAGTTGAATCCTCGTTTCCTCCCTTCTTCTCTTCCACAAAAGAGATCACTTCCTCCGACTCCCCCCGTCTATTATTCCGACCATCTTTCGAAGCAAAGAACACCGGAGGATCGGACAAGATCATCTCCCTCATCATCTCCTTCGCCGAGCGCGATTGATTCACCTGGAGAGGCACATCATTCAGCCACTCTTGGGTCTCCGAAAGAACCCGATCATAATCAGCCGGCTTCCAATGCTCACTTTCCTGAAGCGCCCGACACCTCGCTCTCTCCCGCATATCCATCATCGACGCAGCCAAACTTCGTTCAGCTCCTCGATAAAAGTAAATCTTCATCGAACCATAAGAATCCGTCGGAAAACTCCCCAGATGAAGCGGCCATTGCAAATAACTGGCCACGTTTCCCTTAAAATCCTCCCATCCGACCGGGTTGTCCATTTCCAACAACGCAAACCGGGTCGCTTTGTTCACAAAAATCAACGGACTGGAATCAGTTTGCTCCGGCAAAGCCGCCAGATCATTGGGCCAGAGATCCATCCGCCACACCCCATACCAATGGGTGCCATTGGGGATCCCGGAAACCGGCTTCAAATCACCGGTCTTCAATCCCAGATAAGATCGAGCATCGCCGCTGAGAATAACATGAATGTTCACAGGTTTTCAACTTCCTCTGGTGAAATCTCCTCGACCTTCATTCCAATTTCAGCAAGAAAATCGGCCAAATAATTCAAAAACCCCCGCGTATCTCCGCCCGACCGCATCGTCAAACTATCCTCAATTGCCACGAGGCACTTCATCAGATCTGGATTATCAAGCATATCCTTGCGGCTCATCGCCACAAGACTGCGACATTGCCCGACCTAAAGGCCAATCAAAAAAAACCCCTCCCTCAAATCAATTGCGGTCCGAATGATTATTCTCTGGCACCTTAGTCTTTAGTCTTAGTCGTAATCGATTGTCCCTTCTTGAATTGCTATTTGAAACAGCCCGCAAATATTTTAGATCCAACGACACAAGCCTCTGGTTCACCTCCAAATATACTCACCTGACAGAATGAAAACTCAATTCACGAATGAAGACCTTTCAAAACTGCCCTCTAACGATCTCTACGATTATCTGTATACCAGTAGTGAGTGCTCGGTCATACGCTGTACTTATGACAACTCATGTTTGCACCAAGTAGGGTTCACAACTTGTGGTGGACCGCAATACGGGACCACAGGCATCTTTCTGAAAGCAGAGGTCCCCGCAAAGAAATGGTGGGAGCTAAAATATCGGAACGTCATACTTTCGAAGGATGTGGAGCCTTTGTCCGACGAGCGTCGTACCGAACTGGCTAAATATCACGATAAAGAGGTCTATTTTTGTGACCTGTCCAAACGGTCTCAAGTCTCACCTTCTTCTTTCGGTTATGGAAAAATTTGGGACAGTAAACTCATCGATTTAAAATCACCGCCTCCAAAGACCTCATTTGAGGAGGAGCTTGGTCAGAAGGTGGTCGAGAATACCTACCTGGGAAATGTCGAGTTTTTCGAGAAGCTGTTGGAAGCCGCAAAGAAAGTCCATCATCGCTATTCTCCGAAATTGGAAGGACCAGACGATGAATTCGTGCTAGGAGTCCTTTCTCAAGAAATTTCGAGAACCAGAAGATTCCCCACGAAGAAAGAGCTTCGCCTTGCGATTGACGATTTGGTTGCCGGTTCAAAAAACTCCCGATTCGGTCATCGATTCGGTCATAATCGTTTTCGGTATTCGTGCGAAAAGATGGGCTTATTGGGATTGCCAGGAGAACTTTATATAAACCACAAACTTTGTCGATAGATTGACGGCGAGATTTAGTCGGCCCGTTTACCTTTTTCCGATCGTCTTTTTCGATCCAAGCTGGAGCATTTCATGGAGCCTGACACCTTAGTTTTTTGCAGCCAAAACTTTTGCTGAGGAGAAGACGATTACAACTGATCCACGACGCCGCTTGTAGCGGCTCGCCCGGGATTGTCTCTCAAGTTTTCGAGGCCAAGCGATAAGGATCCTTCACAAGGAAAAATGAACCGCGTACCTTTTTGATCCCTTGCTTATTTTTCACCGTCACTCCTTCATCACAAAGAATCCCCCTCTTTCTCCGGAAAGACATCGCGGGATCCGCCGTTTCTTCCGTCCCATCGCCTCCTGGTATCGCGAAGCCACTCCTTTTACAAAGCCCTCACCACCAACTGCGATTCCAGTCGTGAATGAGCCCACTCGCTTTTGGAGCGCTTGCGCCGGGGTGATCTCCCCCTTCCTCTCTGTCTCTTATACACATCTCCGAGCCCACGAGACCGAGGCTGATCTCGT
>CAJXVQ010000746.1 GCA_913060685.1 uncultured Verrucomicrobiales bacterium | reverse complement strand
TCTACACAGAGTAGATCGTCGGCAGCGTCAGATGTGTATAAGAGACAGAACTGATATGAGGAAGGAATCGGAGGCCTTTTTTGACTTCGTCCTGAAGAGTGACCGGCCGGCGGAAGAGTTAATCTCGGCCCGGTATAGTTTTCTAAACGAACGCCTGGCCAAGTTTTACGGTATTCCGGGGGTGAGTGGTTCCGAGCACCGTTTGGTCGATTTGCACGAACATCCGCAGCGTGGCGGAATCCTGGGGCAGGGAACCTTTTTGGTCGTGACCTCAAACCCCACGCGCACTTCTCCGGTGAAGCGAGGACTTTTTGTTCTCGATAATATTTTGGGAACTCCGGCGCCACCTGCTCCTCCCGACGTCCCGGAGCTCGAGGAGGTCGCTCACGATCACAAGAAGCCACTCACGATGCGCCAAATGATGGAGGTGCATCGCGAGAAGCCCATCTGTGCGAGCTGCCATCAGCGCATGGATCCGATTGGACTCGGGCTTGAGAACTTCAACGCCATTGGCCAGTTCAGATCAAAGGAAGCCGGGTTGCCAATCGACTCCGCTGGAACCCTGATCACCGGTGAGAAATTTAACGATATTGCCGGTCTCAAAAAGGTGCTCGCGAACGAGAGGAGGGATGATTTTTACCGCTGCCTAAGTGAAAAAATTCTCACTTATGCCATTGGCCGTGGTCCCGAGTATTTTGATGCGGTGACGATTGATCTTCTTGTGGATCGTCTCAAATCAGGAAAGGGGACTCTGAAGGAACTCGTGATGGCGATTACCGAAAGCACTCCATTTCAGAAGCGCCGGGGTGGCTAGGACTGCCATTCCCAACGCTGATCCCCGGACGGAGGGACAGACTCCCGGGACTGCTCGGATTGAAGGCGATTCTCCCGAGGGCGCGTGGGACTTGTATCAAAACTTCAAGAGAATTACCGTTTTCACCTTCCCTGCAAAATGTCCTTCCGCAGCGCATCGAGGCGGGGCCGTGAACTCTTGTCGCCACTGATCCGTTCTTAATACGCGATTGCTTTCTTTATGTCGTTCGCTTTCGCCCAGGACGAGATTTACTCCCGTTGGAGATCGGGGTTCTGGTCTTAGGTTGAAACTCGAACAGAGGCGGTAATCATGGTCCAAATAGACGACACCCTATTTGAGCCACTGTGAAGCCCCTCTATTTCCGGGGAAATGAGGCCATTTTACAGACCCACCCTATTTGAGCCATTTTTGAGCGAGCAGAAGCGGAGGAAATCCAACCACTGATCCCCCCTCCGCTCCGGTCCAAGGGCGGCTTCAAAGCCCTCCCCCCAAAGCAAAATCGTAGCAGCGAAGAACTAGCCGACAGCATCAATCACTTGCTGGTCGTCGGATTCTATCTCATCAACTTCGGCTTTGTTGTCTTCTATCTGAAGGTGCTCGAACCGGTGATCTATTACCAGGACGTCTTCGAAGTCCTCGGAGCCAAGATCGGCTTTGTCCTTTTCATCCTGGGAGCGATGCACTTCTTTAACATCTTCCTCTTTGTGAGAATGAGGTAGAGGAACGAGGAGAAAACCCATCTCAAGCCACCACCACAGGCACCTCAGTTTTAAAGTGAAACCAGAAGGGCGATCCAAATCGGGTCGCCCTTTTTCCTTCCCCCAAAGCTGAGAAAAGGAGACTCTTATTTTCCGATGATTCGATTGCTTCTCATCTTGCCTCTGCTAGTCGCCTCTCTGCATGCTGCGAGTCTCGATGACCTGACGTGGACGATCGCTGATGGAGAGGTAACAATTGTCGATTGTAAGAGCGATGCATCCGGGGAATTGGAGATTCCTTCGCATATCGAGGGATTGCCTGTGACAGCGGTTGGGATGGGCGCTTTTTCCGGCTGTTATGCCCTCGAGAGTATTGCGATCCCTGACAGTGTGACAACGATTGGCTCTTCTGCATTTTCTTCTTGTTACAGTATAACCGAGGTTATTCTCCCGGCCGGATTGGTGGAAATTGAAAATCATTCATTCTATTGTTGCGTGAGCCTTAAGAGTGTTGTGATACCTGAAGGAGTGATGATTATTGGAGATTGGGCTTTCGCCCAATGTCAGTCGCTCACACAGTTAATCATTCCAGATAGCGTGACCTCGATTGGGGCTTATGCCTTTGAGTATTGCCCGTGGGATATGGCTACGGTGTTCGGTCCGGGATTGCAGACAGTGACTTTTGGGAAGGGTCTTACCGACATTGGGGACTTTGCATTTTATGAGCAACCTGGCCTAGGTGGGGTGACCATTCCGGCAAGTACGACATTCATTGGGCATAACGGTATCATTGCCTGGGATGGGGATATTACGTTTGACGGCGCAGCACCGGAGGTTCCTGAGTTTGATCCATTCAATTGGTATTCTCCAATTGCTCGTAGGATTCATGTTTGGCCACAATATGTAGATTCGTTTGCCAGCGAGCATTATTTGTGGAGCAAAAGTGAGATTATTGTTCGCGACACTTCACCGAAGATCTCTTTGTTGTCTGTCGGTGAGGGGAGCGTGACGATCAGCATTACCGGCGCCCCCGATACTTCGTATGTTTGTAAGACCTCGAGCGATCTTGAGACCTTCGACCTTGTTACAACCTGTCTCTTATACACATCTCCGAGCCCACGAGACCGAGGCTGATCTC
>CAJXVQ010000745.1 GCA_913060685.1 uncultured Verrucomicrobiales bacterium | reverse complement strand
GAGATCAGCCTCGGTCTCGTGGGCTCGGAGATGTGTATAAGAGACAGACATAAGCCCGCGAATAAAGCCCACCCAGCCGATGAATCAGCTCTTCCTCCGAGATCCCAAATTCACCATCCGTCGATGGGGGAGGGACTTCAAGGAGGAGGTGGAAGTGATTGGTCATCACACAATAAGAAAGCACCCGGCACCCCGAAAAGCGTTCATACATCCGCATCAGGATCCTGAATTGCTCCTTTTCCTCCGCCTGGAAAAGAAACTGGCGATGAACCGCCCGGGAAGTGGTGTGGTAGATGGCCAAATCAGGCAAAGTCCCATCGGAAGAGTGGGGGATAATCAATCGCGGCTTCGGCATGGAGCGGACCTTGAGATGTCGAAACAACGAAGTCAAGAAGGTTCCTGCATTTACTGCGGGAAATATTTAGAGTTGTTGATGGGGTGGAGGTCTCGTTGGGGACCGACCCCAATGACGCGGCGAGCCGCTCTGACTTGGGTGAGTTTTTAGTCGCGCATTATCCCCTCGATCGGCTCGGTGCGGGAATGGAGGCTCCGGATGCTTTTGGGTTCCATCATTTGATCGGGACGAACCTCGATCAAGCGGCCGTTGTGACGGGGAAGAATGGAAACGCGGTGAGTTTTGATGCGGCGAAGAAGACGATGCTTGCCCGGACGAATGGTGCGGCCGGTGATCGATTGCCAGTGGCAAGCAATCCCGAGCATTCGATTGTGATGTGGGTGAATGTGAAGGGAACCGGTCAGAACGATCTACGGATCTTTTCGGAAAGTTCGCTGAGTGAAAACACCAGTCTTTATAATATTGGGACTCATAATGCCGGAGCGAATGACAGCCTTGATCTTTACCTGCGGGCCTCAAATGGTACGACCCCGAACCATCAGTATTCTGCCGCCACTCCATTGGATGGAACATGGCATCACATCGCGTGGGTGGTGGCCTTTGATCAGGCGACGCTGTATGTCGATGGCGTAGTCGACTCGACGGGGTTCACCTGGGTGGATCCTTTCTCATCGACATTGACGACCACTTCGCTTGGCGGAATCCAGCGGTCGCTGAAGTCTAACTGGGGCACTGGTGAGGTTGATGAAGTTTCACTTTGGAATCTCGCGCTCACGTCGGCGGATGTGGCCGCTCTTGCTTCCGCGGACAATGCGCTCGCCGTGATCGATGATGCTGACAGTGATGGCTTGCCTGATGCGTGGGAAAGGAAGTTTGGTTTGGATCCGGATAACGCGGGCGATGCTGCTCTCGATGGTGACAATGATCTTTTGACTAATTTGCAGGAGTTTGCGGCGGGGACCAATCCGTCATTGCAGGATACTGATGGTGATAGTTTGAATGACGGAGCGGAAACTGACAACGGAGTGTGGGTTTCTGCGAGCGCGACAGGGACGAGCCCGCGAAGCGCGGATACGGATCGGGATGGTTTGAATGATTCGGTTGAGGTTCCCAATTTGGCCTTTGATCCGAACAATCCATTCGGCCAACCGGGCAGTGATCCTTCGTTGTTCGACAGTGACGGCGATGGGATTTCTGATGGGTCGGAGGTACTTGCGAATAGTGATCCCACCAATGCCGTTTCCTCTCCGGTTACGGAGGCCGTTGGTGTTTGGTGTGCGGATGATGAGCCTCTGGGAACCGGTTTTGGTGGCGACGGCTGGGCGATGGGTCCGGAGGGTGCTCCAATCGGTGCCATCCTCGATCCGATCAATGCACCGGAGGTTGTTGAGATTTCGGCATTGGGCGCGGCCCAGACCGGCTTGACCCAAGCGGTCGACTTTACGGCGAATGCTCAGTTTGGAGTGGCAGCGGAGCCGAATTCTCTCTTCGAATTATTCGGGGGCGGAACGGTGACAGGGGATGCGACCATCGAGATTATTTTTAGCCCGGATTCAGATTTGGGAGGTCAGCAGTATCTTTGGGAATCGGGAGGAACCGGCGACGGTCAAGGGATTGTCCTGGTCGACAGCATGCTCTATTTGGGGGTGAATGATGGAAATGGTGCCCCATACGGTGGCGCTGTCGTTGGGGTCGATCTGGCTCCGCTTTATGGTCCATCCGGATTTAGTGCCGATGACTATCTCGTTCTCCGTGCTGTTTTTGAAACCGGCAAACAAGTGACTCTTGGAGTCACTCATCTGGGGACGGGACTGTCGGTTGTGGCGTCTGATGAATGGAGCGGGAATAGTTGGGATGGAGGCGATATCATGGGGCTGGGACGTTGGTCCGCCGGGCGCGGTGGTGACCGGAATAATCAACTTTCAACGGTGCCAGGAGCGACGGTAACGTGGCCGGGTTTTGAGGGGCAAATCGCCAAATTTAGTCTCTTCCCGGTGCCGCTCGTAGCGACGACTTCAGCGGTCATGGAGACTGGTTTGGAAATTACCGGAATTGTTTATGATCAGGAATTGGACCGGATCACCCTCACCTGGAATTCCAGATCGGGAGGGGTCTATGGCGTTTATTCCTCGCCTGATGGAGAAGACTGGACGTTTGAAGTTGATGATGGCGTGGACTCGGATGGAGAGACCACGACGTATTCTTTTCCCAACCCCGCACCCGGGCTTGATCGCCAGCTTTTCCGCGTCGTGGAGTTTTAAAGCTGTCTCTTATACACATCTCCGAGCCCACGAGACCG
>CAJXVQ010000744.1 GCA_913060685.1 uncultured Verrucomicrobiales bacterium | reverse complement strand
CACAGAGTAGATCGTCGGCAGCGTCAGATGTGTATAAGAGACAGGTCGATCAAGCCCTCAAACTTGTCCACGAAGTTCTCACCGCCTCCCTCTCCTGAAACCAGCTGCCAGTGGCCCGGGCTTGTGACACTCGGTTGCCCGGGAATGATCGCCTTCGTTCCCATCGGATCAATCCTGAGAGCGATTCATCCTCCATCGAATTAAAAGGTCGCCATCCCATCCAAATTCCCTCCCAATACGGAAATGACCCATACCCGCCGCCACTTCCTCACCACCGGCCTCGCCTTGGGAACAACGATTCACTCCCTGCGTGCCGACAGCAACTCTCCCATGTCCAAACCACTCATCGTCTCCACCTGGCCCTTCGGCAAACCCGGCAACGACAAAGCCCTCGAAACCCTCAACAACAAAGGCTCCCTCCTCGATGCGGTCGAACAAGGAATCCGCCTCGTCGAATCCGACGAAAAAAACCGCTCCGTCGGAATCAGCGGACTCCCAAACGCCGCCGGAGTGGTGCAACAAGATTCCTGCATCATGAGCGGCCCCGGTCATGACGCCGGAAGCGTCGCCGCCATCGAGGGCATCCTTCATCCCATCTCCGCCGCCCGCCGTGTCATGGAAAAAACTCCTCACGTCATGTTGGTCGGAGACGGAGCGCGGCACTTTGCCATCAAGGAGGGCTTGGAATCCGTTGAGGTGAACTCCCGGGAGTTCCACGAGAAGTGGCACAAGAAACAAGCCGAGCCCGCCCCGACAAAACTCCCAAAAGACAACCACGATACCGTGGCCCTTCTCGTTCTCGACGCCGAAGGAAACATCGCCGGCGGTTGCTCCACCAGCGGCTGGGGTGGCAAACTTCCCGGCCGCGTGGGAGATTCCCCCATCATCGGGAGCGGACTCTACGTCGACAACGAGGTCGGAGCCGCCGGAGCCACCGGACTGGGCGAAAACATGATGCGTTACTGCGCCTCCTTCATGGTCGTCGAATACATGCGCCAAGGACTTCACCCCGAAGAAGCCTGCCTCAAAACCATCGAACGCATCGCGGCCACCGATCCCAAATCAGCCGAAGACCTTCACCTCAACTTCGTCGCCCTCGACAAAAAAGGCCGCTTCGGAGCCGCCGGCACTGGCTCAGGATTCCAATACTCCGTCACCACCCCGGACTCCAGCCGTGTTCTCACCGGAGCCAATTTCACGGACAAAGACATCGGCCCCGAAGGCGGAAATACCAAGTGATCATCTGTTTACCGTCAGTCTTGCCTATTGACGAAAACCCCCATTGTCCCTAAAACGGGGATTATGAGCACCACAATTAGAGCCACCGATGCCTCAAACCGCTTCGGGCAACTCTTGGATATGGCCAGATCCGAACCTGTCACCATTGAAAAAAAAGGCCGACCTGTCGCGGTGGTTCTTGCCATCGAAGAATACCAACGGATGGAATCTGAACTGGAGCGGTTTGCCGATTTACGCTTGCAGCAAAGTATTTCGGACATGGAAGCCGGACGAACCTCTCCTGTTGAGGAAGCCTTGCCATCCCTCAAAAAACGCTACCTGTGATGGAATATCGGGTCTCACTCACAGACCGATTTGTTCTACACCTGCAAGATGTCGGAGATCGCATTGCGGAGGACAGCCCAGCCAGTGCTCTTCGTTGGATTGAGGAACTCGAACGCCAACTTCGACGCTTGCGTGAATTTCCCGAGGGCTATGCTCCCGCCCGCGAAAACGAAAGCCACGTAACCGAACTCCGCCAGATGCTCTACGGGAAAGGCCGTCATCAATATCGGATCATTTTCACAATCAAGGACGACGAAGTCATCGCTCTCGATCTCCGCCATGGCGCGAGAAACACCCTGCCACCCGGAGAACTCGAATAATCGTCCCCCGTGAAAGAATTCCCTCTCAAAACGCGTTTTACTATTGCGAAACAGTCTCAATAAGCTTTTCTTCCCTCAGCACATGTCCTCCCTTGCCACCGATCTCGAACGTGATTCCGCCCTGACTCTCAGTCAGGCTGCGATTGGTTGCGAATTCCAGATCCGCCAGGTTGAAGGTCCCGCCTGCCGCCAGCTCCGTGATATCGGATTCTGCGAGCAAATGCGCGTCAAGAAGCTGACCAACGGACGCAATATGCTCTGCACCGTCTGCGGCACCAGACTCGCCCTCAGCAAGGATCTCGCTGACCAAATTCAGGTCGTTCCCGCTTAAACCAGTCATTCGATGAGCAAATCATCTGTCGAGGCAAGAATTGCCCTTGTCGGTAATCCCAACGCCGGAAAAACCACCCTTTTTAACGCCCTCACCGGCCAAAGCCAAAAGGTCGGAAACTACGCCGGGGCCACCATTTCCCGCAAATCGGGCACCTTTTTCACCCCGCACGGGCATAAATTCGAGCTCATCGATCTCCCCGGCTCCTATTCCCTTGAGCCGAATTCACCCGATGAAAAGATCACCCGCGACGTCCTCATCGGAGATCAGGAAGACGAGGAACCCCCGGATCTCATTCTCTGTGTTCTCGATGCCACCAACCTCGAACGCCACCTCTATCTTCTCCTCCAGGTCATCGATCTCGGCTACCCCGTCGTCGCCGCCCTCAATAAGATCTGTCTCTTATACACATCTCCGAGCCCACGAGACCGAGGCTGATCTCG
>CAJXVQ010000743.1 GCA_913060685.1 uncultured Verrucomicrobiales bacterium | reverse complement strand
CTACACAGAGTAGATCGTCGGCAGCGTCAGATGTGTATAAGAGACAGATATAAAGCCCTCATCAACCGGATGGGCTTCAACAACCCCGGCATTGATCAAGGTCTCGCCAACGCCCGCTCCGCCTCTTCCTATAAAGGCATCGTCGGTATCAACATCGGAAAAAACAAGGCCACCCCCAACGAGCAGGCCAACGACGACTACGCCATCGCCTTCGAAAAATCCTATCCTTGGGCCGACTACATCACCGCGAATTTCTCCTCGCCCAATACCCCTGGACTTCGCGATCTCCAATCCGAAGACGCCGCCGGAAGACTTCTTGAAACGCTCAAGAATCTCCAAACGAAACTTCATCAGGAAACCGGACGCTACGTTCCCTTCGCATTAAAAGTCGCGCCTGATCTCGATGAAAAGCAAATCACCGGACTCTCCAGAGTCTTCCGCGATGGCGGTCTCGATTTCGTCATCGCCACCAACACCACCCTTGATCGCGAAGCCGTCAAAGGTCATCGCAATGCCAGAGAAGCCGGCGGCCTTTCAGGAGCTCCCTTAACGTCACATTCCACCGAAGTCATCGCCCAATTCCACGCCGGTCTTGGTAAGGACGTGCCCATCATCGGCGCGGGTGGAATCTTCTCAGCAAAAGACGCACTCGACAAAAAAGCGGCAGGAGCTTCCCTCGTGCAAATCTACACTGGCTTCGTCTACCGCGGACCGGCTCTCATTCACGAAATCATCCGAGCTTGGTAAATTCGCGCGCAATCTTCCGCGCCTCAAGATCCGCATTCACAACCACATCCAACTCTTGCGAGTCAATGTGGTCAACTTTGCGCATTGTCTTCTCAACCACGTCCCAGATTCCCGGAAAACTCAGAGCACGCTTTCGGAAAGCTTCATTGGCAATCTCATTGGCGGCATTCAAAACCGCCGGCAAAGTTCCCCCTCGCTCACCCGCCTCCCGGGCCAATCCCAACGCCGGAAAGTCAGCCTCTCTCGGAGCTTCAAATTCCAGTTTTGCCAAGGATGGAAAATCCAAAGGCTTCAACTCATTGCGCAATCGCTGGGGCCAAACCACGGCATACTGAATTGGAAAACACATGTCCGTGGTGCTGAGTTGCGCCAAGACACTGCCATCGATAAACTCGACCATCGAATGGACGATGCTTTGCGGATGGACGACGACGTCCACCTTCGACATCGGGATATCAAAGAGCCAACGCGCCTCGATCATTTCCAAGCCCTTGTTAAAAAGAGTCGCGGAATCGATCGTGATTTTTTGCCCCATCTCCCAAGTGGGATGCTTCAAGGCATCCTCCAACTTCACATCGATGAGCTTCTCAGCGGGGAGAGTTCGAAAGGGCCCGCCGGACGCCGTCACGATCAATCGCCGCACTTCATCCGATCCACCTTGATGTCCTTCGAGGCACTGGAAGATGGCGTTGTGTTCACTATCGACCGGCAAAATATTCACGCCCTTTTCGCGTGCGGCGTTCATCACGACTTCGCCCGCCATCACCAAAATTTCCTTACTTGCCACCGCGACATCACAGCCCAGTTCGATTGCTTTTAGAGTCGGCCGCAATCCTTCAACTCCCACAATTGCAACAAGGACCAAATCCGGTTTTGTGGCCTCGACAATCTCGACCAAGCCCTCCGCGCCCGCAAAAACAGTGCGCCCGGCTTTTGCCAATTCCGAACGCCGGGACTCATTCGCAAGACAAAGAAAGTCCACGCCAAATTCCTGAGCCTGTGCTTCCAAATCCTCAACCCGTGTTCCAGCCGCAAGACCGACAATCTCCATTCGGTCCGGAATTTGCCGGGCCACAATCAGAGCACTCGTTCCAATCGAACCGGTTGAACCTAAAATTAAAACCCGCTTCCTCATCATACGAGGCCCGTGGCGAGGAGGTAAAAGTAAGTGACCGGAGCCGCGAAGCAGAGGCTATCGATGAGGTCCAAAACGCCGCCGATTCCCGGCATCAGATTCCCTGAGTCCTTCACCTCGAGACTTCTCTTTAACACCGACTCGGCCAAGTCACCGGCGACCGCCACCAAGCCGAGTAAGAGGGCCAGCACCGCAACATGCACCGGAGGAATCCAAGCCAAAGTATCGCCTGCCAAAGCCCACACGCTCCATGCTGCCAGTTGTGCGAAGCAGAGCGCACCAAAGAAGCCCTCCCAGGTTTTTGCCGGACTGAGATGGGGAGCCATCTTGTTTTTACCGATCAGGGAACCGGTGATGTAGGCTCCCATATCAGTGAACTTGGCTGCCGCAATCATGAGCAACAGCAACCATGCACCCGGAACCTCCCCACCGGTGTCCGGAAGAAAAATCAGGCGAAAAACAAAGCACCCAAAAAGCACGGGCACATAAACATAAGCCAGCAAACTGTCCCCCACCGCATCGACACTTTCCCTCCCATCGATACCATTACGAAACCGCAAGCAGAATGCCGCCAGGACCACGACGGTGAGCCCCAGCAACTCCCAAAGATAGTCTCCCTGCTCCAAACACCCGCAGATCAGGCCGATGCCCGTCCAGAGTGCCACCGCCAATCCAACGACCAATCCAATGGTTCGGCATCCTCCGCCGGGGAATTTCGAAAACAGCCCGCGGAACTCGAAAGCTCCCGCGACTGTCTCTTATACACATCTGACGCTG
>CAJXVQ010000742.1 GCA_913060685.1 uncultured Verrucomicrobiales bacterium | reverse complement strand
ATCTACACAGAGTAGATCGTCGGCAGCGTCAGATGTGTATAAGAGACAGAAACGAGGCACGAAAAAATATCACACTTGGACTTGATCAACCTCATAGCAGGAATTTTCTTTTGGCGGAAGGGCCTTGAAGCCAACTTTGGACCGGATCTGTCACATCGAGATTCCAAGGTCACAGGAACTCTTTCGTAAAAGGGTATCCTAGCATACTCTGGAGAGCTACTATATGCTCTGTAAGATTCGTCAGAAGAGTAAATGACGCAGTCCATCTCTGTCATAGACCGGTCTTAATGGGAGGCGACACAATTCAGCCATCCTATGGTCAGGGTCCCGCTGGCTCCGGTGGGATCTCCCGTATCCGGTAAAAGCCATGCGGAACTGGTGGCTCTTGCCGCCCGAAGATGTCATCGATGATCCCGGTCGTTCCGAGTTCGCCTGTCACGGCGGCCCGGATCGTCTGCCAGTTTTTAAGGTCGCTCGAAAACTCGACCCTATAGACCCTGTCCAAAATTGAATCCCAGACGAGGCGCACTTGATTGTTCTGCCAGTTGATTGATTTGATAACTGGAAAGACTTGGCGATAGCTAAGGAACTGGAGCAGAATCGTTCCTGATTCGTCGCCGAGCGTGAATGTGTGCGGGGCTCCAACGAAGCCGAAGGTCTCGGGAAGTTGGTCTGTCGGGAGATCGCCCTCATCTCCGACGATTCGCAAAACGAGTTCGATGTCTTCCGCCGACGTGCCATCGAAGGTCATGTCATTGGTCTCATCCTGATTGCCACCGTCCCCGATCGCCAGGGTGTAGCCAAAAGTCTCGGTAGTCGCTTTCGCCTGGGTCGAGCCTGTTACGACATGGTCGAGGAATTCAGCATGGAATTTCCAGTCGGTATTGAGGCGGAAATCACCGCGTCTCAAATCTGCGCCCTTGATGTCGGCAGTTTCAGAATCGTAGGTGAAAAAACCCCGCACCATGGTGAGTCGCGGGACGTCGAGACCAAACGGTTGAGCGACCACCGTAGCCGCCTCCGCCTCGAATTCGACGGATACCAATTCGGCCCTCGCGATCACAAGAAACATGATGAGGTTGAGGAGAATGAGGGTGAAGACAGCTTTCATAAGTTCCGTGTCCTTATACCAAAAATGGTAGGTAGCGGCTAGGAATTTGCTGGATCTTCCCTTGACCCGGATTGGCCTCTTTTGCGTGCCGCTTTAAAACATGCCACGCTTTTAAAACATGCCATAAAAACATGCCAGGCATGTTTTAAATTGACGGCCTCATCAATTCCGCTATTTTCTCCGCTGAATGAACGTTAGATCCCCGTCACTAAAGGAATCCGAAGAAGTTTGTGCGTGGGCGCCGCTTGAATTGGCGGAGGTGAAAACACCGCGCAGAATTGGGCCGATTTGGCAGCCGAAAGGAGCGTCGAGTCGGAGGCGAATCAAGCCGGACCATGGCTCGATGTGTTACCATGTGATGTCCCGGACGGTGAATGCCGAATTCTTGTTCGGAGATGTTGAGAAGGAGGCCTTTCGACGGATGATGTGGCGGATGGCAACTTTCAGTGGCGTGGAGATTTTGACCTATGTCGTGATGAGTAATCATTTTCACATTTTGGTTAAAGTTCCAGACCGGGAAAAGTGGCTTCGGAAATTTGAAGGCGAAAATGGAGAGGCCAAGCTCATGACGCATTTGGCATCGGTCTATTCCAAAAAGTATCTTGAGCAGTTGAAGGCTGAGATCTCTCGCTATCGGGAACAAAGAAACCAGCGGGCAGTCGACGAGATTTTGGGAAAATTCCGAAAGCGGTTTTGCGATGTCAGTCTCTTTGTCAAAGAACTCAAAGAGCGTTTCAGTCGTTGGCTGAATAAGCAACTTGGACGTCGGGGAACTTTGTGGATGGATCGTTTTAAGAGTGTTCTTGTCGATGGCCCCGAGGCTCTGGCGACGATGGCGGCCTATATCGATTTAAATCCCGTGAGAGCGGGAATGGTCGATGACCCCTCGGAATATGAATGGTGCGGATATGGAGAGGCCGGGAGCGGAAGTCGTCGAGCCCGCCGTGGCATTTGCAAGTCTTTGGGCCTACCTCAGGATTCCTGGGAGTCGCGGGCTCTTTCGAGGTATCGCTGTTTCCTTTATGAGGAAGGAACAGTGAGTGAAGGAATTCAAGAGCAAGGAGGAGATTCCAAACGCCAAGGGTTCACGAAAACGCAACTCGCCAAAGTTTTGAGTGAGGAAAGGGATGAGAGGCGACAGCCAAGATTGGGCCAGCGGATTCATTCATTTACCGAAGGAGTGGCGATTGGAAGAAGGAGCTTTGTCGAGAAATTTGCCGAGAAGCATCGTGAATGTTACGAGCGTCAGCGAACAAAGAAGCCTAAGGAATTAAAAGTGAATGGGACAGATACTGGAATCTGTGTCCTGCGTGAGTAGAAGAAAATCTAGGTCCGATTGACGCCGAAGAGCGGGAGATGGAGTCGAATTTTCAAGTGATTATGGAGGGGGCTCTTTGACGACCTGTTGGAGCCAGGTGCGGGCATTTTTTTAGTAAAGGCTTTCCTTGTGCCTCCAGAGATTACCCTCCCCTATCCGATCCCTTCAACGCTGCCCTCAAGCCTGTCTCTTATACACATCTGACGCTGCCGACGATCTACTCTGTGTAG
>CAJXVQ010000741.1 GCA_913060685.1 uncultured Verrucomicrobiales bacterium | reverse complement strand
TCCGTACGGCCGGTGGTGTGGGGGACGGTAGTTAAAACCTACCGTCTACCCGATTATGCCTTGGTTGTCCAGTTGCGGTTGTCTGCCGGTTTAAACTTATTGAAGAGAGACTCATACTCCCAGCCATCCTCGGCAACCAGTGTGCAATCTGATGCGTGAACATTGTCGTGGAGCACTTGAATCGGATCCTCGATCTTCGGAATGGCGAAGTTGGATAGGATGAGTTCACGCGCCGCTGGTAGATCTGGGTAATCCTCTTCATACTCCTTCTCCATGAATGTACTTGTGAGTCTCATCTCATCAATCTTGCCATTGCCGGAGAACTTGAGGAGATCACGCCAATAGGGAATCGCCATCAGAATCCCAAGCCACTCATCGAGATTTGATGCGACTCGTCCAGCTTGACCTTCTGACGTCGCGTGAAGGATCGGCAGGCTCTCAGGCTCACCTTCACCGTATGCGATGAATGCTCCGCCGGTGCCTTCCCCTGCGATTACTTGAAACGGAAATGGTGGCTTCAGGCTAATCCAGTCGGAGTCGCGATCCGCTCGGGAAAGCGAGAAATCGAAAGGCCAGTCGAGGGCTTCGACGACATCCGGATGACTCTTGATTCGTGCGAGCGTGATCATCTCGGATTTCTTGGCATAACAGTTTTATTATGCGGGGGGTCTGCCTTTCACCTTGTTATCCAGGGGGGCCGGGTAACTCCGATGGCAAGGTGACTGTTGGTTATGGACTTCCCGCTCCCGATCATTCCAACTTTTAGCGAGTCGATGATGGTAATCCAAGTCCTTCTTTTCAGCGAAGCGGGGATCCTGCGTTGCCCGGAGATACTCCTAGGTCTCGCAGAGGATCGGCATTGGCACCAAGAGCGTGGAAGTAGCCACGATGGGCGTGTTGGCGAAGAGCAAATCTCCGCGTCGCACGAAACGAAGTCTGTGGGTGGTCACTCCGATTCCTCATCGGATTTGTCTGCCAGGCAGGATTTTTCTGCCAGGCATACAGCGCATCCCAATCTTCTTAATTCACCTCACCATAAGGGATTTCCCGCCTCCAAAGGCTCTTTGATTTGGAGCAGGATTTGCCTCCGGGAAGGGAAGCCGATTTGTATCGCCAGATAGGAAGTATGATCGCTTCCTCCGCCCCAAGGGGGAAAACCAGCGTTCAGTTTCCCCCACTAAAGTAAAGAGATCTCCCAGCCGTCGCTCTGGTGGCTCTCTATGGTCCTGAAAAGAGCTGGGCCAGATTGGCGATTGGCCTGACGTGGGACTTGGTGTAGTTTTAAAATGAGAAGGGGGAAGATGAAATTACTGAAAATCCATTGATTCATCAGCGGTGGTTGTTTCTGGCTGATAAGATCGAAACAGACCCCGGGCTTCTTTCGATTGCCCTCGCAAATATTTCCCGGTGGAGGAAATCGGATCGCTTGGGGACTTTCTGGGCCTTGGACATCTGGGAAACTTTGATTAGGAACGCCGACGAAAGTAGGGATGGCTTGGACAAACTCCTTCAATCCTTGAGAGCAGATGATGACCGCTCACGCCAATTGAAAATTGCTGCTCTCCATTCCCCGGCATTTTGACAACCCAGGAACTTGATCAATTCACATGCGCTTCAGTGCTTTAGTCCATCTCTCACGTGCCACCCTTGAAATGTCGGAAGCAGAGAGTCTCGTCGTTTTTGGATCGGCCTCTTTGCTTGCGAGTTTTCCAGATCTCGGCAACGAAGCCGGGAGACCTATTGAAGCGGCTTTTGTTGCGGATATCATTCCCTTTCCATTTGCTGAAGACTTGGGACAGATGTTGCATGAGGCCTTTGGTGATGGTCGTAAGTTTCATCAACATTTCGGCTACCACGCCAATATTATCCGGCCAAAAATTGTAGAAACTTTTCCGGCTGGTTGGGAAGAACGCGTCGTTTCACTCGAAGGTGTCGAAAGAGTGAAATGTCTTGATCCTCACGACATGGCTGCGGCCAAATGCAGGATGGCGAGGCCGAAAGACGCCAAACAGCTGGAGTGGTTGGCAAAGCGGGGATTCATTGATTTGGAGACCGTCCGGATCCGACTTCGCTAGATCCCGGTCGATGTGTCCGACCTTGTTCAAGGCCACACTCTACTCAATATGCTGGAGAAAAAAGAAAAAGGAAACTGAACGAAAAAAAATTCTCCGACAGCAAGGTGAAGACCTACCCTCCATTGGGCTTCCGACGCCGCCAGACAAAAACGCATCTCCCGCTGAGGTAAACTCTTGCACGTGGTTTCCCACACTCATCAAATGGCCCATTGAGGTCTCTGGTAAAGTGAATGAGACAAAGCATATAGCGGGAGCTTCCAGCCTGGGCCTGTTCATGCCAGACTTCGGCCATGTTCATTCGTGTTCGAAACATCATTTTCTTTCTCGCCTGCCTGCTCCTGCCGTCCTGCTCCACCAGTAATTCTTCATCCACCAAACTCCGCAGCTCGAACCGGGCCGCCGTTGATTCCTTCATCGATGCGCAACGCCGGGCCGGTCACCGCAATTACAATCCCGAATGGCTCTATGTTGTCGATCCTGCCGCGCAACGGATGCACGTCATTTCCCTCAAGACTCACAAGATTCGCGAAACTCTTCGCTGCGGGACCTGTCTCTTATACACATCTCCGAGCCCACGAGACCGAGGCTGATCT
>CAJXVQ010000740.1 GCA_913060685.1 uncultured Verrucomicrobiales bacterium | reverse complement strand
GCAGCGTCAGATGTGTATAAGAGACAGCTTTGAAGGATAGGCGACACTTCGCTCCGGCACTTTTCGACGCATAGAAAATCCGAACCGCAAACTTCCCGGAATCCCCGGCACGCGCTTTCCACACGATACGATCTGCGGGATCGGTCCAATTAAAAAAGTAGGAATCGTTGGGATGAACGCTCGACCGCTTGATCTTTCCCGAAGCCTTGGCATCACGTGCTGGAAGCTGGGTCAGATCAGATCCCGGATGCGCCATCACAAACGGTCTCGTCTCATTCTGACGTCCATAGCCCGGCAGCATCTCCTTCTTGTAAGACGCCAGGACCTGCTCCAATTCGCTACGAACGGCCTTGTTCTCCACCGCCTCTTCCTGTTGGGGATCAGCCACCATATCAAAGAGCTTCCCCTTCGTCCCAAGACGGTATCGTTGTGACCGCACCCCAAATCTCTTGCCCCACTGGCTCACAAAAATCCGATCCTGCCACTCGCCTTTGGGATCCTTGATCAAAGGGACCAGACTCTTCCCATCGAGTGCCTTTTTCGGAGTCGCCGATACTCCGGCAAGCTCGCACAGGGTCGGCAGTAAATCACGGGCCGAAGCGATCTTCTCGATTCGTAACCCCTCTTTAATCCCACCCGGCCACTTAATAAAAAGCGGACTCCGGCAGCCCCCTTCTTCCACTGATCCTTTCCTCCCCTTCATCCCGCCATTCCAACGGGCGCCATTCGGGCCATTATCATGAAACCAAACTACAATGGTATTTTCGGCCACTTTCAAATCATCGAGCTTTTTCAAGACCCGCCCCACGTTGTGATCGAGATTTTCACACATCGCGAGCGCGCAGCGGAGGTGATTATTGGGCTCAAACATCGTCAGCTCCTTTTTCTCAAAACGTGCCCAATAGTCATCGGGAACCTGCATCGGCGAGTGCGGCGTGTTGTATGGCAGGTAAGCGAAGAACGGCTTCCCCGCGACCTTTGACTTCTCCATGAAAGCCATCGCTTGATTTGTGAAGTCATCAATACAAAACCCCTCTCCCTTCACGATCTCCCCGTTACGCTCCAACATCGGCGAGAAATAATCTCCCCAGTGCCCGCTGCAAAAACCATAGAAATCATCGAATCCGCGTCCGTTCGGATGATACGGAAACTGCATACCATTGTGCCACTTCCCAAAGGCACCCGTTGCGTAACCCGACTTTTTAAAAAGATCCGCAACTGTCGTCTCATCAAGATTCATCCGCTCGCCACCTGCCGAAGTTGAGTAAACATTCGAACGTGGATGGTATCGCCCGGTGAGGAATTCCGCCCGCGTTGGCGAGCAAACCGGACAGACGAAGAAGCGGTCAAAGCTCACCCCATCGCGCGCCAGTGAATCAATATTCGGTGTCTTTAGATCCTTGTTCCCCGAATGGCTCAAATCCCCCCACCCTTGATCATCCGAAAGAAAAACCACCACGTTTGGCATCGATGATCCTGATAAATTCAGAATCAAACCAGCGAGAAAAAGAACCACAAACTTCATACCGGGCAGCCTAGCGAGTCTCTGGATCGAAGAAAAGGCTACAGCCAAAAACACGTGTTTCTTGATACTTAGGTCTCGAAAAAAAGAGTTTCACCGGCTCTAAAAGAATCCCAATTCTGGAATTTCCATATCCCCTTCCGCCCGCTAGGTTTGCCTCATGCAGAAAGCGCTTCCGTTTCTCGTCTTTGTCATCGTCCTCGCCACCTCGCGCATCCTGGGCACGATGATGCCTGATTCCCTCGTCAATTTTCAACCCTTTGGAGCTCTCGTCTTTTGCGGCATGGCCGTTTTC
This sequence comes from uncultured Verrucomicrobiales bacterium, assembly GCA_913060685.1. Lineage (GTDB taxonomy): Bacteria > Verrucomicrobiota > Verrucomicrobiia > Verrucomicrobiales > Akkermansiaceae > SW10. Next base: position 869 of record CAJXVQ010000740.1, on the reverse strand, counting down.
GGTTGGCGTGGGATCATTCTCCCCGCTTTCGCATGGCTCATTAGCTACGGCCCCACCAATGCTGCTCAAGGCTATGATTGGACGGCGCAGATGCTCGTTCCTGTTCTAGGTTTTGCCGCCATGGTCGCCCTCGCGCGGCTTTTCAAAAATTCCGGCACCGGTAAGCTCTTCCTTGGTTCACTCGCCGGAGCACTTGCGTTCTATCTTATCACCAACACCTTGAGCTGGGCCGGGGATCCCCTCTACGCCACCAAATCATTCGCGACTTGGTTTCAAGCTCTTACGGTGGGCCTTCCGCAGTTCGCCATCCCGACATGGGTCTTCTTCCGCAATGCCCTTCTCGCCCAAGGCCTCTTTACCGGCCTCTTTCTCCTCGCCACTCGCACCGCGCCACTCGCCTGGAAAGGCCGCCCCCTCCCCGCGGTCTCTTAGAAACCCGGGATCTCTCACGCAATCCCCGGCATAGGGCATTTCCTCACCCTATTCACAGAGGAGGAAGGATCACCTCCTGAAGCGGGAAAATAGATTTTCCTCAGGAATTGGCTTCGACCTGGTGGATGTGGACATCCTGTTGCGGGAAAGGAATGCTGATCCCATTTACGTCGAACTCTTCCTTCACTCGTTTTGTGACGTCCCAGTAGACAGCCCAATAGTCTGCCGTCTTGGCCCACGGGCGACAGATAAAGTTGACCGATGAATCAGCCAACTCGTTCAGTTTGATCACTGATTCGGGTTCGTCGAGGACGAGCTCGTGCTCGGAGACGATACGACTGAGGATCTCCATTGCCTGGTCAATGTTGTCAGTGTAGCCGATCCCAAAAACCATATCGACACGGCGCTCTTCGGTGGCAGTGGCATTGGTAATCACC
>CAJXVQ010000739.1 GCA_913060685.1 uncultured Verrucomicrobiales bacterium | reverse complement strand
TCTACACAGAGTAGATCGTCGGCAGCGTCAGATGTGTATAAGAGACAGCAAAAAAATACACTTTTTTAGGAATAAAACTCTCGCTGCGACGTTCCTATTAATGCTTATGAAAAACATCCTTGTACTCTCATCTCTCCTTGCCCTCGGATCTTTCGCCCAGGCACAGGAAGCTCCCGCCGCTAAAAAATGCCCTGACCAGAAGGGCCCTGGCTGCTGCGCCGCAGCTTGTTGTGACGGCACCATGATCAAGCTCGCCGTCACCAACCTCGACAACTATGTCGCAATCGAGACCGCCAAAGCCACCCTCGGAGCCCTCGCCGGCGTCTCCAGCTGCAAGAGCTGCGACAAGTCCAACTCTGTCACCGTCATGTATGACCCTAAAAAAATGAAGGTCGCACAAATTGAGAAGATGCTCACCGACAGTGGCTTAAAAATCAAAGGACACCAAACCTCCTTCAAAATCGCCGGCCTCGCCTGCCAGTCCTGCAGCAATCACCTTACCGCCGTCCTCGGAAAAACCGAAGGAGTCGTTAACGTCGACAAGGTCTGCCACATGAGCGGACACGCCGCCGTCACCTTCGATCCCAAGAAGACCGACGCCGCCAAAATCAAGGCCGCCATCCAAACCACCAAATACAAGGTAGTCGAGGCCAGCGCCAAGCCGGTCCCGGTTGTGGCACCTCAAAGCTAATTTCGGGGTTTCTTTGTTGTCCCCTGTTCTACGACCACTTCCTTCACCGGGAGTGGTCGTTCTTTTTTTGAACAGGCTTTGTAGTGGCATTGTCATTGGTCCCACCTACCTTTCCCACCAAGACCGTGTTTGGAAAACTTCTCATCCTCTTCATCCTCGTCCCCGTGGCCGAGCTCTATCTCTTTATCACCCTTGGTGATCAGCTTGGGCTGGGAAACACCCTCGCCATCATTTTCGTCACCGCCATCCTCGGAGCCGCCCTCACCAAGTCCCAGGGCCGTCGCGCCATGCTCAAATTCCAGCAGGCCACCAACGAAGGACGCATGCCCGCCCGTGAAGCAATGGACGGCCTCATGATCCTCCTCGCCGGTGCCGTCCTCATCACCCCCGGCTTCCTTACCGATGCCGTCGGCTTCCTCCTTCTTGTCCCTCCCGTTCGCACCGTCGTCGCCGGATATCTCGGGAAACGCCTCAAAGAGAAGATTCAAATCGTCACCCCCGGCATGCCTCCTCAATCACCTCAGGAACAGGTGCCCCAATCAAAGCTCGACGACGGAAACGTGATCGACGTTTAGAAAATCTGGCCCTAAAATAACCTTCATGCGTTGGAAAAATCTAAGAAAAAGCGAGAACGTCGAGCGTCGACGTGGAGGAGGTGGCAAAGGAGTCGCCATGAGCGGCGGACTCGGAGCCATCGTGATGGCCGTCATCGCGATCGTTGTTTTTAAGACACCTCCAGAGGAGGCCTTAAAAAATCTCACTCAACAACAAGGCCAGGCCCAGCAAGGCCCAGCCAAACCCCAGACCGAACGGGAAAAAGAGATCGATGAGTTCGTCAGAAGCATCAAAGGATCCACCGAAGAAGTTTGGACGAATATCTTCCGTGAAAAATCCAGCAAATACCGCATCCCGAAATTGGTAAACTACGATGGCTCGACCTCCACCGGGACCGATCTTGTTGCCGATGCCCGGATGGGCCCCTTCTACCTCCCGTCCAAGGAAACCATCTACATTGACACCTCCTTTTTCGGACAAATGGACCGCGAACTCGGTGGCGGTGGTGACTTCGCCTATGCCTACGTCATCGCACACGAGGTCGGACACCACATTCAAAAGCTCACCGGAAAAACCGACTTCGTTCATGGTCAGAAAGGCCGTATCTCCGAAACGGAATACAACCAACTCTCGGTCCGGCTCGAGCTTCAGGCCGATTTCTATGCCGGGGTCTGGGCTCATCACGCCAACAAAGCACACCGCCGGACCGAGGGGATCGACCTCCTCGAAGAAGGCGACATCGAGGAAGCAATGAGTTCCGCTAAAGCGATTGGTGATGATACCCTTCAGAAGAATGCCGGTCGCCGCGTCCAGCCCGAATCATTCAGCCACGGCACCTCCGAACAACGCATGCGTTGGTTTGTCAAAGGCATCCGCTCCGGCGACATCAAGCAGGGAGACACTTTCACCATCGACTATCGGAATCTCTAAATCATGGCAGCCCCCCAGGAAGTCGCCGAACCGCATAAGGAACTCCGCTTCACGCGCGCGGCCCAGGCCCAGGCTTTCATCGTGATCGCCGCCGTCGCCTTTGCCTTTGCCCTCCTCATCGGCATCACCTCCTTTATGGGGCATCCCTCCTTCCTCTGGTGGATGCCTCTCCCCTTCCTCCTCGTCGCGGGCATCCTCACCCGGCTCTCCACCCGCTGCGCCCGACACGCCTACATCATCCTGACCCCTCTCGGAGTCGAAGTCTTTCCGCTCTTCAAACCGGAAAAAAACCTCAACCTTATCTACTGGAGCCAACTCGATGACGCCGGGTTCGACGAAGAACTCACCACCCTCAAGCTCCACTTTAACAAAGAAAAGACCGCCGGGGTCGTCCTCTCTCTGGGGCCCATCCTCGCGAAAAAGCGCCCTCTTTTAAAGAAGGCGCTTGAAGGTCGTTTACAACCTGTCTCTTATACACATCTCCGAGCCCACGAGACCGAGGCTGATCTCG
>CAJXVQ010000738.1 GCA_913060685.1 uncultured Verrucomicrobiales bacterium | reverse complement strand
ATCTACACAGAGTAGATCGTCGGCAGCGTCAGATGTGTATAAGAGACAGGACTCCTTCAGCCATCATCCCGGCAGAACAAAACCTTCTGCTCAATCCACTACAGCCCGAATTTCAATTGGTCGATATTGTAGAAACCAGTCCTTTTTCATTCGATCCGAGACTTTCTCAGCAATGATCAAAAAAGACTTCTGGAATCGGGTCTCCTCATTTTCAGGGAGCCCGGTTATCATTTCCCCCCATGGATGAGATTATGCGTTTTCCCGAGCTGCAACTGGACTTCGTTGAGAGCCGCGTGCTTGGCTGTGTTCTTGAGAAGCAGACCACCACGCCCGACTACTACCCACTGACTCTCAAGGCGATCGAGGCCGCTTGCAACCAGTCGTCGAATCGCTACCCGGTCACAAAGCTCACCTCCGAAGAGGTCGAGGACGCGGTGAAGCGACTTCGTAAAAAAGAACTCCTCATGCAGATCCACATTTCAGGATCACGCGTTCCAAAATACGAGCACCAGCTCCCCGAAATTCTCGACCTCACTTCTCCGGAGAGAGCAGTCCTAACTGTCCTCCTCCTTCGGAGTATCCAAACGCCAGGCGAACTCAAGCAACGCACCGAGCGCATGCATCCCTTCGAGAGCGTGAGCCAGATTGAGGAAATCCTCACCGGATTTATCGAATATCCCTACGGCCCTTTGGTAAAGGAACTCCCCGTCGGAAGTGGTCGGCGGGTCAAAACCTATGGGCACCTACTTGGAGGAGAAAAAGGATTCGAAGCGGACACCCGCTTCGAGACCGAACCCGAATCCGAGGATGATGAACCGACCGATCTCGAAACTCGCGTGATCGCGCTTGAGGAAAAGCTCGCCCGCATCTGCGAACAACTTGGAATCGAGGAAGAATAGAACTCCATGTTTTTAACCTCCCACGAGATGTATGCCGCCGAGGAAGCGGCTTTTGCCACTGGCGTGCCAGCAGAAGATTTGATGAATCAAGCTGGTGAGAAAATCGCGAAGGAAATCTTACGAAGATTCGGAACGGCACCGAAAAACCGGGCCATCGCCGTTATTGGAAAAGGAAACAATGGCGCCGATGCTCTCGTCGCTCTTCGACATCTCAAAGAAGCCGGTTGGCAGGTTGGCATTCGTGCATCGGTTGATCCATCACAATTGGAAGGACTCCCACTCAAAAAATGGAAGGAACTTTCAGACGTTCCTCTTCTCTCTTCACTCGACCAGTTCCACGGTCAGGGCTCGCTGATCCTTCTTGATGGTCTCTTGGGAATCGGAACAAAGGGAGACTTGCGTGAACCACTCGCCGGACTGGCCTGCGAGATCAATGCCATGGGCGAACGACGATCGGCCTTCATTGTTGCCATCGACATCCCTTCGGGCCTCAATTGCGAAACCGGACTCTGTGGAAAAAATACCGTTAAAGCAGATCTCACTTGCACATTGGCATCACCCAAAATCGGACTGATTGCCGATCAAGCCATCTCTCACGTCGGAGCTCTCGCTCTTCTGAAACTTGATGGACTGAGCAATTGGGATCTCAGCAAAGACCACCTCATTACTCCGGCCACTCTTCCGCTTGAGAAGCTCACTCGTCCTTTCGATTTTCACAAAGGCCAGGCCGGACGTGTTGGGATCATTGCCGGATCGCGAGGCCTCGCCGGAGCTGCCGCGCTCACTTCACTGGGCGCCTTGAGGGGCGGAGCCGGCCTGATCACTCTCTTCGTCAAAAAAGAAGACTACCCCCTCATTCTTCCACTCGTGCCTCTCGAGGTTATGGTGAAACCAATCACTTCTTATCGGGAGGTCTTGAGAGATCCTTTCGACGCACTCGCGATTGGCCCGGGTCTTGGTTTGGCAGGGACGGATGTTCTTTCTGTAATCCACAACTTCACAGGCCCCATGGTCATTGATGCTGATGCACTCAATCTCATCGCCAGACGTTCTGCCATCACAACTCTTCGCCCCAATCAACTGGTGACTCCCCATCCCGGTGAGATGGCGAGACTCCTTCCTTCGCTACCAGAAGGCATAAGTCGTGCTGAAATCGCATCTGAATTTGTCAGACAATCCCAAGCAGCTCTTCTTTTCAAAGGAGCCCGCACCATCGTAACGGATCAAAACTCTCCCTTGGCATACAACACCACCGGAACCCCGGCGATGGCGACCGGCGGCCAGGGCGACGTCCTCTCAGGCCTCTTGGCCGCCCTCTTGGCACGGGGAATCCTCACCATCGAATCTGCGAAATTTGGAGCATGGCTCAGTGGCCGGGCCTCGGAACTGGCACTCGCTGTCGAATCAGAAGAATCGCTCTCCGCAACCTCCACGGCAGCCCATCTCGGAAAAGCCTTTCAAAGTCTCCGCTCCGCCGAGACGGAAAAATCGCTCTGATCAGCCTCATTCGTTTGACGATCAACCGAATCTCGGGCAACCTAATGCCGGAGAGTGCTGTGTGCCTGGTGGTCGCCGCGGTTTTCAAAACCGTTGAAGGGCAATCTGTCCTTGGTGGGTTCAATTCCTTCCCTCTCCGCCATTTTCTTATTTCATAGCAGCGTTTAAGAGGCCTGACCCCAAGTTTAGATAGATGTTCGACAAGGTTTGCGGCGTCGGCTGTTGGCGATTAGCCCGGTCGACCGGATGGTGCGGGTTCAAAACATAGGTAACACAAAAGGTTCAGAACATGGGTGACACCTA
>CAJXVQ010000737.1 GCA_913060685.1 uncultured Verrucomicrobiales bacterium | reverse complement strand
TACGAGATCAGCCTCGGTCTCGTGGGCTCGGAGATGTGTATAAGAGACAGATCTGCCACAGCGACCTCTCCATGCTCAAGAATGATTGGGCAATGAGCCAATATCCTCTCATTGCCGGACACGAAATTACCGGGACGGTCGAAGAAGTGGGCGGGGCCGTGACCCATCTCCAAAAAGGAGACAAGGTCGGCGTCGGTTGGAACAGCGGCGCGTGCATGACCTGCCAGCAGTGTCTCTCGGGCGATCACAATCTCTGCTCCGGAGCCGAGGGGACCATCGTGCAACGCCACGGCGGCTTCGCCGATCTGGTCCGGGCCGAAAGTGCCTTCACCGTGAAAATCCCCGATGGGGTCGATCTTCTCAAAGCGGGCCCGCTTTTCTGCGGTGGCATCACCGTTTTCAATCCCATCCTGCAGATGAACGTCAAGCCCACCGACCGCGTCGCCGTCATTGGGATCGGCGGACTCGGGCACCTCGCCCTGCAATTTCTCTCGAAGTGGGGTTGCGAAGTCACCGCGATTTCCACCAGCCCGGATAAGGAGGAGGAAACGAAAGCTCTCGGAGCCCATCACTTTCTCAATGCGAAGGATGAGTCCGCGGTGGCCAACGCCGGCGGTGCCTTTGACTTCATCCTCAGTACGGTGAATGTCAAACTCGATTGGGGGAGCTATATCAATATGCTCCGTCCCAAGGGAAATCTCCATCTCGTCGGTGCCGCGCCCGAGGTCTCGTCGGAAGTCTTTCCGCTCATCATGGCGCAACGCAGCATCTCCGCGAGCCCGGTCGGTTCGCCCGCCACCATCGCCACCATGCTCGACTTCTGCGCCCGCCATAACATCGCCCCGCACACCCGCGAGTTCGCGATGTCCGAGGTCAATGAAGCCCTCGAGATCCTCGAAAAAGAAAGCCCCGCCAAACGCCTCATCCTGCGAAATCCGGAGAGCTAGAAAAGAGACGAAGCTTGGTTGGGGGAGGGGAAAGCCTCACGCAGAGCAGCGGAGCAGCAGAGCAGAGGGGGAGGGTCGTTTAGGTTCATAGACAAGGCCGTTTGCGTCCACCCCTTCGTCGGTGCTCGAAGTGTTCCCATAAAAACTTCAAATCCAAATGCCTCCGCGGCTCTGCTGCTCTGCGTGAGATCTCCCCTCAACCAAGCTTCCCGGTCCGGGTCATCTCGGAATTGGATAGCCCTTTAAAGAGGGCCGGGCATCGATGATCGCTGCGATCTGCGCACGATGAATGCCCATGTGCATGCTGGCGAGCGCCAGCCATCGGAAAGCATCGAGCGGGCCGAACCACGGATGAGTGTGGCGCACCTCCGTTTTCAGATCTCCGGCCTTTTCCACGAGCTTGAGAAAGGCATCACACGATTTTTGGAATTTATCCTCAATCCTGACCGTCACGGCGGGATCAGGCTTCACTGCCGCCGTGCTCGCGATGACGTTGGGCGTCTTCCCCTTGCTCAGGAGCAAGATTGAGTGCGCAAAAGCGGAGTTCGTAATGCGAAGATGGTCGAGGGTCATCCAGACCGACCAATCCCGGCTGCTATCTTCCATTCCGCGAAGGCGCTTGATGAGACGCTGCTCTCCACGCTGTGATTCAGGAATCGAGGCGATCAAATCTCCGATCTTGTCCCGTTCTTCCTGGAAATTGGCCACGAAGGAATCCCGGTCGCCGGTCCAACACTTCAGTGTGAAACGGCTGCGGGCGATCAAGAGTTCGGGAAAGGGGAGCCCCGCTCCGGGAGCGGCCAGTTTGGTATCGGCAGAAGTTGGCATGTGGGTAAATTCTCTTATTGATTGCATTTCGCAAGTGAATTTAGTTTTAAAATGCAAGTGATTGCTTGTAAGGTTTCCCCATGCCTTCCCGGAAGCCCGCTCAGAAAGATTCAACGTCGCTCCGTAAGACGACGCCCGCGCGTCGTTCTCCCTGCCCGGTCTCCTGTGCTCTCGATCTTTTCGGCGACCGCTGGACCCTTCTCGTCATTCGTGATCTTGTTTTTGGAAAAACCCGCTTCAAGGAATTCACGAGCTCGCCGGAAGGGATCCCGACCAATATTCTCAGCGACCGTTTGGAGCGGCTCCGGGAAGGCGGGATTATTGAGCAGGTCCCCGCGACCGAAGGGGGAAAGCGCATGGCATACGCCCTCACCGAAAAAGGAATGTCCTTGCGCCCCATCCTTAAAATGCTTCGCGACTGGGGTCTGCAATGGGAAGACGGAACGCGCGTTTCGCTCGAGTGACTGGCAAAAATTTAACGTCACCCCGGCGCACCCCGGCGCACCCCGGCGCACGCCGGGCTTGGTTGAGGGGGAGGGAATCTCACGCAGAGCAGCGGAGCAGCAGAGGTTTTGGGGGCCTTGGTTGAGGAGAGGTCTCACGCAGAGCAGGGGGGAGGTTTAGTTCATGGAAGGGATGAATCAGAGCTTCCGCTTCCGGCGCGGTTCGAAGTTTCAAGTGTTCAGTTTCAAGTTCCCGGATCACTCCTCAACCCAACTTTCGCTACCGCGCGCGAGACCTCACCCATAACCGTAAGCCTCCCTCCCTTCACAACTAGATGTTAGATGTTCAGTGTTAAATGTTCATCTCCCCCTCAACCAAGCATGCCTCCGGGTGAGTTTGAAATTATCAGTGTTCAGTTTGAAGCCCCCACATCCCCCCTACCACTGTCTCTTATACACATCTGACGCTGCCGACGATCTACTCT
>CAJXVQ010000736.1 GCA_913060685.1 uncultured Verrucomicrobiales bacterium | reverse complement strand
ACGAGATCAGCCTCGGTCTCGTGGGCTCGGAGATGTGTATAAGAGACAGTAGTTGGCCCGGGCGGTAAAGTCGATATTACGAAGGCGTCCCCAGAGATCCACCTCCCAGGAGGCGTTCAGGGAGATGCCGTAGTTTTCGCTGGAGAGAATGTTTTCGCCGTCGGTTCTGCGGTAGTTGGTGGAAGCACTGACGCTGGGGAGTCGGGCGGCGCGGCCGATGATGGTGCCTTCGCGGACGGCCTTGAGGCGATGGGCGGCGGCTTTGAGGCCCTGATTGTGGATGAGGGCTTCGTTGACGATGGTGGACATGCGGGGGTCCTTGAATTCGCGAAGCCAACCGGTGGAGATTTTTTGATTCTTGCCCGTTGTGGCTTTGCTGAAGGCTTCTGGAAGGTCGAGCTTGGCGGTTTCCACGGCCTGCGGGCCTTTGAGGGCCTCACAAGAGACGAGGTTGACGGTGAGACCGACGAGAAGAGTAGCGGGGAGCTTTGACAAAATGATGGATGACATTTGGGCGCCCCCGATTGTGCCTCGAATGTGAAAGGATGCCAGTCGCAAAACGCTGGCATGATGGGGGGAGCCCGCTATGTTTTCGCTGTGGACGAAACGACCTCTACTTTGATTGACTTGGCGCTCGCGGAAGACATCGGGTCCGGTGATGTGACTTCAGCTTACTTTGTGCCGGAGGATCGGGAAGCCCGTGGGCTGATTGTCGCGAAGGCTGACGGAGTTGTCGCTGGAGTGGAGATTGCCGAAGAGGTCTTTAAGCGGGTCGATGAGAATACCTCGGTGAAGGTTCTTTTGGAGAGTGGGAATCATGTCAGCCCGCGTGCCTATGTCATGGAGGTAAGAGGAAAAGCCCGTTCGCTGCTGACAGCGGAGCGGGTGGCCTTGAATTTCCTACAGCGACTTTCGGGAGTGGCGACGAAGACACGACAGTTTGTCGAACTGACCGAGGGAACGGGAGCGAGGATTCTAGATACCCGGAAGACGACTCCGGGATGGCGGTCATTGGAAAAGGGGGCAGTGCTTGCCGGAGGTGGGACCAATCACCGGATGGGGCTCTACGATCGGGCGATGGTGAAGGATAACCATTTAGTGGCGGAAGGCGGAATGTCCGCGCTGCAGGATGCGATCAAGCGGGTGCGGGAGGAGAAGCCGGGAGTTGAGATCGAGCTGGAGGCGGACCGGCTGGATCAAGTTGAGGCCTTTCTGAAGCTGGACGGAGTCGATTATATTTTGCTCGATAACATGGACAATGAGTCCTTGCGCGAAGCGGTGGCAATGCGCGGGGACAAGGGGCCACTTCTGGAAGCGAGCGGGGGTGTGACTCTCGAGACGGTGGCGGACATTGCCAGGACGGGGGTGAATTTCATCTCAGTAGGAGCGGTGACGCATTCGGCGGTGGCTTTGGATTTGTCCCTGGAATTTTTGGACCAGTCGAATGACGCTTGATAACGAGTGGGATGGCGGGATCCTGAGCGAGCTTTCGTCCGACTGGGCGAAGCGGGTGATTTTTCTGCCGGAGTGTGGCTCGACGAATGATGAGGCGCGGCGATTGGCGCTGAAGGGTGCTCCACATTTGAGTGTCGTTTTAACCGAGCGGCAAACGGCGGGGCGAGGGAGACGAGGTCAGGCGTGGATATGTCCGCCGGGGCAGGGCTTGGCGTTTACTTTAATTTTGAGACCGAGTGAAGCTCCGGCTTTATGGTCGCGACTGGCGCTGGCAGCGGGCCTTGCGATGGCGGAGGGGCTGGATGCCTTTGGCCTCTCGGCGGGAGTGAAGTGGCCAAATGATGTTTGGGTGGCTGGCAAAAAGATTTGTGGAATTCTGGTGGAAGCAGATGCGGGGTTCGTGGTGGTGGGGGTGGGAATGAATATCAATGTGACGGAGTTTCCCGAAGGCTTGGCTCATCCCGCGACTTCGTTGGCGCTGGAGTTGGGGCGGACGGTTTCGCGGGAGGAGGTGCTCGTTTCGTGTTTGAAAAAACTGGAAGGAAGAATAGGACAGATCGGATTGGGCTTCGGTGATCTTTTGGAATCCTGGTCAACGCGGTGCGTGCTGACGGGGAATGACGTGAGGCTGAATGCGGGCGGTGTTTTGAAAACGGGACGGGTGGAGGGGATTTCGTCGCAAGGGGAGTTGATCCTGAGGACGGCGACCGGCTTGGAGAGAGTGCTGCAAGCGAATGAAATTCGCTTGCTCACGTGATGGTTTGTAATCAGGAGATCGCCGGTTCGACCTCGCCAGGAGTATCCGTTTTAATCACTGTTGATCAATTGATTGTAGGTTTTTTGTTGGCTGTGAATCCGCTTTTCCCGCAGTGCTAAATGCGCTTTTTAGCAGGATCTATTGCGGTAAGAAAGATTCTTGGTGCCTCCGGAGGGCCGTAAAATTGTCGACCCGACTTTGGGCGCGCCTAATCAGCACTGCCGATCGCATGGAAGGCAGCACGAGGCCACCTTCGCCGGAGTCTGGCAGCCCGTCGAAATCCCCTTCGGCGACTCCTGACAGGTCAGCAACTCACCCGCCGAAAGACCGCTGCCAAAAAAGATCTTGGCAAGGCGGATCGGATATCCATGCTCTTATAAAGTGAAATTTGTCCTAAAACCTCCCAAACCCGGAGAAATCCGAAATGGACCACGCACGATTTCCGCCAAAATCTCCACTTCCGCTGTCTCTTATACACATCTGACGCTGCCGACGATCTACTCTGTGTAGATC
>CAJXVQ010000735.1 GCA_913060685.1 uncultured Verrucomicrobiales bacterium | reverse complement strand
GCAGCGTCAGATGTGTATAAGAGACAGGGTACGACCTTGATCGTGGACGTCAACCGCTGGGCCTCGATGATGACCGCCGAGTCACAAACCTGCTCCACTTTACTCGGATTCAAGCCCTTGCCTCCGGGAGCCGAAGTCACGGCAGAAACGATCTGAAGTTCCTCGGACATCGTCGGGTAATCGACGATCACCTTCATTAAAAAACGATCAAGTTGCGCCTCCGGAAGCGGGTAGGTTCCCTCTTGTTCAATAGGATTCTGAGTCGCGAAGCACATGAAAGGCGGAGCCACCGGGAGAGACTCGCCGTCAATCGTGACCTGCTGCTCCTGCATCACTTCCAGAAGAGCGGCCTGGGTCTTGGCGGGAGCACGGTTGATCTCATCAGCGAGGAGCAGATTGGTGAAGACCGGGCCGCGGCGAGTCTGAAATGACTGGCTCTTCATATCAAAAAGAGTGAAGCCCGTAATGTCAGAAGGCATCATATCAGGCGTGAACTGCAGACGACCAAACGCCCCTCCAAAGGTGTTCGCCAAAGCCAACACCATGTGGGTTTTTCCAAGGCCGGGCTTTCCTTCAAGAAGGACGTGACCACCTGCCAAAAGTGCGGCGATGATTTGAGATACCGTCGCATCCTGGCCATACACGACTTTTTGAATTTCAGCTCGCAAGCTTTCGGTGAGTCGGCTCACGCTGCTGAGATCGTCGGTGGATTCCTCCGGAATGGGAGTTGGGCTTGCCATTTCAGAGGGAGGTGGGGCGAATTGGTCGTATTCTGTCATCGTTTCAAAAGAGCTTGGAGTTTTTGGACCACTTTTAAGATGTGGCCGGGATCTTTGGGCGGGTTGATCGTGAGAGCTTCGGCAACCTCCTCGCGACTCAAGCCGGATTCCTCGGCGAGGCGATCATAAAGAGTTGTAGGGTCACCTTGATTTTCCTTTTCGAGCCGGGCCCGAAGAGGACGAAGGAGGTGCTCCAATTGCCCCCCTCGCCAGAGAAATCGTGCCGATGCTTTCAAGGCATCACCATAGGGGCGGCGCTTGATGGCATTATCCTGCAGGACGGGTCCGAAACGAGGGATCCTCATCCATAGCCAGGCAGCCAAGAGGATCAGTCCCGCGATGACAACCATGCGGCCTTCTTTCCAGATCAGGCCGAAAAAGGATGTCGATGACCCGTATAGAAAGACAATATTTCCATCAGCATAATTTTCGGCAATAAACTCCAGAAAATCGGCGTGGTCGGCGCGGGAGAGGTATGGATTTCGCAGCGGCCGCGCATGAGCGAGAACGATCACTTCACCAGCGCCATACCCAACCCCAACCATCCGAGATCGCCCATTGTTCTCAAGGGTCCAGGTCAATCCAGTTTCCGCCGAAAGGGAAACACCACCCTCAAATTCAAGCGTGTGGCCGCCAAAGGACTCCTCTGTTTGAACCAGGTCCCATGGTCGGGCCAGATGGCCGTCCTCAGCCAATGGTTCAATGGGATCCTCGTAAAAAGGAACGTCGATCGCGTCGATTCCAAGTGTATTGAAAAGATGGGTTAAACCAGCATAGTCATCCTCATCGGGAACGCCTAAACCAGTCGATGAATCCGTGAAATCATTCCTCTCCGGCTCTCCCCCTTCAATCGTTAGCACAAGGGTCCCGCCATCCGCGATCCAGTCCAAAACCCGTATCCCCATTCCCTTGGTCTCGAGAAATGATCCCGGCATAAAAATGACATCAGTTTCGTAGCGGTAATTTGACCAAGTCCGGGAACTCTCAACATCAAAGCCCTTTTCCGCCAGATAGGTTTCAGCCGCCAAATAAGGATTGATCCTGGCCATGCCACGGTAGCCGGTGGGCTCATCACGAATTTTCTTCCGCTCGTTCGGTTGGCAACCGACGAGACACGCTAGAAAGAGCAAAAGAATCCACCTCATGAGCGCCCCCTTTCGTCGAAGGGCCATCGGGTCCAGAGTTCATTCACCGTCTCCTGATCCGGGCGTCTCCGCGCATAGGCTTGGGACATCCAGGCATGAGTCAGGAGTTTGAAGTAGGATGCATTGGCTGATTCACCCTTGGAGGAAACCCGCCGAAGGCAATCCATCTCGGTGTCACTTTCCTCGATTTCCACCATTTGCCTGGTGACCAAGGAAGCAATGGCCCCGCGGTAAAGTAATCCCAAAGCTTCCTGAAAATGACCATCCTCCCAGAGCTTCCTGGCTTCAGCCAACAAGTTCGGGGGGAGATTCTCCGGCTCCACATTCATGCCGGCCACCGTCGTAACCTTCTTACGCTCCACCTCCGTTTCCCTGGGGTTGTCCTTCCTGAACAGATGGGCATTTGCAACAATCAGCCAGATCAATCCACCCACCGCCGCCGCTGCGATCACCCAGAATAAAAGCTGTCCAATTGCGGAGAAAGCCCCGGCCCCGGCATCCTGGGAACGATTTTGACTCTCTTTTTCCTCTTCCTCATAGATCCCGCGGGTCTGCACCTCGAACTCCTCGCGATCGAGGACTCGCTGGGCTTCTTGATTCGCCTCCAACCGGGGGGCTCCCCCCAAAAGGACAAAGGCCATAAGAATCAATCCGAGACGCTGCCCCAAGCTTTTAAACTTAAGCTCAATATCCCAACCTTCGGTCCAAGTCCTTGTGTTCACATAAAGCCCGAAACCTGCTCCGGTGTAGAACCTGTCTCTTATACACATCTCCGAGCCCACGAGACCGAGGCTGGTCTCGTATGCCG
>CAJXVQ010000734.1 GCA_913060685.1 uncultured Verrucomicrobiales bacterium | reverse complement strand
GAATCTGTAAGGAAGGCGGACTGTTCGAGGATAAAGAAGTTCTCGATGCGCCCTGGAGTGGCGGCCAGCGCCGGATCAAACTCGCTGTCTACCGGAGACTGCCCGAGAAGTGGAAATCCTACGCGGGCATGACGCCGGAAGAAGAGCTCAATGACACCATCGAAAAGCTGGATGCTGCTTTCCGGGATGCCGGAATTGGCCTGGTTCGTAATGGCGGAAAGGAAGTCTATGAATGGCTGTTGAAGTGGTTCAATCCGCGTCCGGAGCTTACCGACGGAGATCGCCAGAAGTTCGTTGAACTGGCGTCTTACCCAGACGAGGAAAGTTTGCCGGCCGGTGATGATTTCGCTGAAAGCCTGTTCTTTGCTTTGCCAAAGTCTGATGCCCCGTCACAAACCTGGTGGTTTGATGGTCTCCCACACCGCTGTTTGCGAGTGCACAAGATTCGTCGGACGCCCAAGATCGGCCAGATCGCCGGCGAAGTAAGTGCGACCACCCCGGACGGCCTATCCACCGGCAAAGCTTCCTGCATGATGGATAAGATGCCGCCAGGCACAATGATCGCAACGACCATTATCGTCACGCCTCAGGACGAAGTTCAGAACCATATCAATCGGATTCAGGACAAATCCAAGGGTGAGTCCGTCGACGCAACGATGACGCGCGAAGACTGCGAAGTTGCCAAGTCTCTTATGGGTAACAAGCACAAGATCTATCGCTCGATGATGTGTGTTTACCTGCGTGGCGAAAACCTGAAAGACCTGCGCAAAAAAACCAACGCGGCCAGTACGATACTGCTGACGAATCAGCTCGCGCCGGTTCGCGAAGAAGACGAATCCCTCGGCCTCGATGCGTACATTTACAACCTGCCCATGGTTTACGAGCCCAGCATGGACGCCAATTTCAAGGCGACCCGTCCGGTTTGGGCCCAACACCTAGCAAACCTTGCCTCCCTTTTCGGGCGGCATCGCGGTACCGGAAATCCAGGGCAGACCGCCTTTAATCGCGGTGGCGAGCCGGTGTCCTACGACCCGTTCAACGGGAATGACCGCAAGAAGAACGCGCATGGCCTCATTCTTGGCCCGACCGGTGCCGGCAAGTCGGCACACATCACCAACATGTCTGCCCAGATCATGGCACTCCAGCGCCCGCGGCTGTTCATTGTTGAGGCCGGCAACAGCTTTGGTCTGCTGGCTGATTATTTCGCCTCTCAGGGTCTGTCTGTAAATAAGATTCAGCTCAAGCCTGGGGCAGGGGTATCGCTGCCGCCTTTCGTAGACGCCGATCAGATGCTGTCCAAAGATGAGGAAGATCTGCTTGGCTCGCGAATCGTCTCTGATTCTGCATTGGTTGGCGAAGACGACTTGATCGCACACATCCCCGAGAAAATCCGCATCGGTGACATCACCAAGTCCTATGACGAACTGACCGAAGCAGAGCGCAAGGATGTTCGCGCCCGTGCGGCCATGGACGTTCTGGCCGACATGATGATGGATGAGGATTCGGGCTCGGACGACGAGGGTGACGAGCAGCGGGACATTATGGGTGAGATGGAAATTGTCGCCACACTGATGATCACCGGCGGTGAAGAGGAGGAGGCGAAAAAGCTAACCCGTGCAGACCGGCGGATGATCCGGGATGCGATTCTCAATGGCGCGAAGCTCGCCAGGTCAGAAGGCCGCCGCACCATGACTTCGGATGTCTCGGAAGGATTCCGGATGATCACCAAAGATCCGGCCTACCCGGAACACCGTCAGTCCCGTGCCTTCGAAATGGGGGAATCCCTGCGGATGTTCTGTGATGGGTTCGAGGGCGAGGTTTTCAATACAGATGGAGACGGCTGGCCGGATACCGATGTGACTATCGTAGACCTGGCCACGTTCGCCCGGGAGGGCTACAACGCTCAACTGGCGATCGCCTACACCTCAATAATGATGCGGATCAACAACCTTGCCGAGAAGCATCAACACGACGAGCGTCCGATCGTGATGCTGACAGACGAAGGGCACATTATCACCACAAATCCATTGCTGGCGCCGTTCGTGGTCAAAGTCGTGAAGATGTGGCGAAAGCTTGGTGCCTGGTGGTGGGTGGCGACTCAGAACATGGGGGACTTCCCCAACTCCGCCCGCAAGATGCTCAACATGATCGAGTGGTGGATTGCCCTGGTCATGCCTCAGGACGAAATCGAGGAAATTGCGCGTTTCAAAAACCTCAGTATTGAGCAGAAGCAGCTCATGCTTTCTGCTCGGAAAGAGCCCAAGAAGTACACCGAGGGCGTTGTTCTATCCGAAAACATGGAAGCCCTGTTTCGGAACGTCCCGCCCTCGCTTTACCTGTCCTTGGCGGGCACGGAAAAAGATGAAAAAACCGAGCGTGCCAAATACATGCGCAAGTTCGGCATCACGGAAGTGGAAGCTGCGGAGTATGTCGGCAAGATGATCGACTTTTACCGTGGCATCGCTCCGAAACCGGCCGATCCGGTACCGGCGGCGAATAATCCCATGTCTCAAGCCCGGGTCACTCTCGAGCGCCTTGAGAAACTCCAGAGTGAGCAGGGCCAGCAGGTTGTTGCCAAAGAAGTCATGGAATCCCTTCGTGCGACCGTCGCGGAGGAAGACAACTGATGAATCGTCATCTGCTTCAGTCCTTGGGTTTTGTCGTTACGTTGCTTGCCAGTGCCTCAACTCTCGCGGCTGACTCCATACCTGTCTCTTATACACATCTCCGAGCCCA
>CAJXVQ010000733.1 GCA_913060685.1 uncultured Verrucomicrobiales bacterium | reverse complement strand
TCTACACAGAGTAGATCGTCGGCAGCGTCAGATGTGTATAAGAGACAGATCTCACATGAAGATGCTCAAGAAATTCTTTTGGAGTTCGAACAGTTGGATATTACGCGAAAACGCGAAAACGAATGGATATTCTCTACGAAAGTCGGCAAGGCATAGCCTACAACTTTCATTCGTTTTTCAGTATCCCCGCTTGGGGGGGAGATCCTGCAATGTGCTGAAACCTGAATGGATTGCACGAATTTCGCCTGATAGATGCGGCGATTCCGTTGATGTAAACCCGATCGTCTTTCAGTGTGAACCCAAAACATCCGATACCCAAATCCATGCCACTCGAGAAATCCACAGGCGAAGATCAGCCTTCGGCAGGCTCGCCGGGATCTTGGGGATCTTTGCGATCTCGGACTGGTGGAGCGCATAGGGAAAGGACCCGCCACGGTCTACCGAACGGTGAAGGGAGGCCGCTATGAATAGAATCCGGCCAAGTCACAAATCCGCCCTGTCGTTTGCGTTAACACAAGCCCGGTCCCCCAAGCACCCCGTGCTTCAATTTATCTAATTTCAGCTATGCCATATATCAAAGACCTCATCCACATCCCGGACCACGTCGGTCGCGGAGACTTCGTCCTCCGTTTGAGCGGGGGGGCACTGATCCCGAGGGAACGGTGAAGCACTACCAAGTCACCCCACAGTTGCTGAAGTGTTTCGATGATGCCCTGAATCTGGTGAAGTGCGATTGCATAGGCCTGGCTTTCCTTCCTATCTCGCCTACTTGACCTTGAGGCTATGCTTCTTACGCAGCTGCGCGATCTCGTTCTTGGTTTCCTCGCTGGCAACTCCCTGCTCTTCTACCATAGTGAAAATGGCAGTTGCCTCAGCTTTGTCCTCAGCGGACGGTTTTTCGTCTATCGATAATAAATAGGCTTTGAAGGCCTTGACCAATGTTTCCCCGAATCTCCCGTCTGGTTTGCGTCCTGAGTTCTTCCATGCGTCAATCGCTTTTTCCGATTGTTTCTTGCCCTCTGCAATATTTCCGAGACGTATTTCGGCCGAAGCCAAGGTATCCCGGTAGCCGGCAAGATCGCTTGTGAGTCCCTTGGCTTCCGCCTCTCTCGCGGCTTGGTAAATATCGGCCTTGTATGCTTCTGCCTTGTGAACTTCTACCTCGTCAGCTTTTTTGGATACCTCACTCGCTTTCAAAGCCTTCTCTTTCTTCTCTTTCGCCTCTTTCGCCGCTTCCTTGGCTCTTTCTATTACGGTGGTAATCAGCTTGATGGCTCTCTGCGAATTGTTGCGAGCGGACCTGATGTCGGATTTTTGCGAACGCGTTTGCAGATCGAGCCAGGCCAGATCGTTGTAAGCAACAGGATCATCAGGGAATTGCTCAACACACTCTACAAGCAGCCGCCGGGCTTCCCTTGCTTCCCCGATGATACCATGAAGAGCGGCGCGGCCATTCAGAGATTCGGGCGAAACGCCGGCCGCCTCTAATTTCCCTGTAGAGGCAGCTACTTCCAACAAGTTTTCGGCAACTTGCGGCAAGATCACGTTAGGGTTGAAAGTTCCTTCGCGGAGATTTTCCCGAAGAGCCCGGCCGACACCGCCGCAAACCTGGTTAATGAGAAGGTCACGCACCTGAACACTTGCGGTTTGGATGTTGTTCCAGTAGGTGCGCACAGTTTGCATGTTGGGTCCTTCTTTGGTGGCGCGATGCAGGCTGTCCAATCGCTGCTCGGTGGTGGCAAGTTGCAGCGCGATCGTTTTGCGCATCTTATCAAGGTTGGTATTCTCGCCCGATGGTTCAGCTTCTTCAGTGCCGTTACGCTGCTCATTAGTTGGAATGCATCGATCCCATAAATCGTGATAATCGGTGACGGAGCGGACTCCCGCCCGCCGAAAGCTATCAATCTCGCTTGAGTCTACATACAAATACAGCAGGGACTGGTCCACCCATGCGATGATTTGCTGAGCCGAATACGGAGTCTTTGCGACCAAGTCAAAAATGTCCGCTGTCGCCAGGTTTTGCACATTGTCAATCCCTTCATCTTTCAAGCGGGACTCATGGAGTTCGCTGATGCCGTCGATAAGAGATAAAGGGAAGGCGTCAGAGCGTCGCAGGCCTTCGTTTAGGGACGTCCGCGAAATGCGCCCGAACCAGCGAATCGCCAGATTCGGGAAATAGCCGAGGGAGAAAGCGAGAATTGCCGCCGCTCCTGCCCCCACCCCCTCGAACTTGGATGGCGACGTGGAATTGGCAATCCCGGTTATGGCTTCAAAAGCCACAAAGTTGAAGATCATTCCGGCAATCAGTCCGATCGCGCAAGACAAGTAGACATGTGGTTGCAGATCCCGAGTCGTGTAACGGCGATAGACCAGCCCCAGGGAATAGACGTAGGCTCCCAGAAAGCCCAATTGCATTCCTTGTAGTGTATTAATGTTAAGCAGCGGAGCTGGCTGCTTCCAACAGAAGAGAGCCGCTCCGACGGACGCTACGAAAATTGTTAGCGAGTAGTGGTAAAAATAATCCCTCTTTTTGGTAACCAACTTCGTCTGGAAGCCCAGCATCTTATAATCGATTTCCAATTGATTTTCGAGACTAGGGACCGTCCAGCGCCCATACGCATACGCCGACAAAGGAAATATGCTGGAGAAGAGCAGAGTGAGAATCAGGAAAAGTATCCACTTAAAATTGCCATTCAAAAGTATCCACTTAAAATCGCCATTCCTGTCTCTTATACACATCTCCGAG
>CAJXVQ010000732.1 GCA_913060685.1 uncultured Verrucomicrobiales bacterium | reverse complement strand
TACACAGAGTAGATCGTCGGCAGCGTCAGATGTGTATAAGAGACAGGAGCAAGCAGCCGACGTTTGTCAGCTGCGGCGGACATGGTGGAGAAGCGCTTGCCTTCCATGTAGGAGTCGGGAACGCGTTCGCCATGCATTTTGGCGAGTTGGGGTTTGTAATCGAAAAGCTCGAGATGGCTGGGTGCTCCGTTTTGGAAAAGATAGACGACTCTTTTTGCCTTTGGGGCTATTTCTTTGGCTGCTTCCAAAATGCGATCTTCGGAGGCCGGGGCATTCGAGGAAAGGAGATGCGCGAGTGCCGGGATGCCGAGACCAGTGGCGGCCTTGCCAAAGAAGTGGCGGCGGTTGGACAGAAGTTGGGATTCGAGAAGCGGGTTCATGGGGCTATTCCTTGCTGAGGGCTTCGTCGGTGTTTAAGAGAGAAAGGATGGTGGAGGTGAGAGCTGCCTGAGTGAGTTTATCGATCTCTCCCGAGACTGGAAGTTCTCCGATTGAGAGAAGTGAATCGATATCATCGGGATGAGCCTCGAAGTGAGTCCGGGAGTTCTCGGACATTGTTCCGATGATGCGCGATTCCTCTGTCGTGGCTTCACGGGCGGTGATCAGCTTGAAGGCGACCTTGGCCGGGGCGGTGGGGTCAGTCTGATGGGCCCGATAGGCGATGGCGCGAGCCGCTTCGACGTAGAGTGGATCATTGAGAGTGGCGAGGGCGTGGAGTGGGGAGTTGGTGCGGTAGGCTCCGACCTCGCAGCCTTCGCGTTTGGCATTATCGAAAATCATGGGAGGTGCGGAGATTCGGCGCCAGAAGGTGTAGAGGCTGCGGCGTCGAAGTTTCTCCCCGGTGTCGGGAATGTAGCGTTTTTTCCCTCCGCCAAAGGTAACTTCAGCCCAGAGTCCTTCAGGTTGCCATGGCTTGACCGGCTCGCCACCAATCTCGCGGATCAAGCGGTTGGAAAGAGCGAGGGCCTGATCGTGAATCATCCAGGAAGGGAGGCGGTATCGGGGGGCTCGGGCGAGGTAGCGGTTTTCGGGATCGCGTTCGAGTGCAAGTGAATCGACTTTGGAAGATTGTCGGTAAACCCGGCTGGTGACGATGGTCTTGATGAGTTTTTTAAAGTCCCAGCCGGAATCCATGAAGTCGGCCGCAAGCCAGTTCATGAGATCCGGGTGGATGGGTATCTCGGATTGGACGCCGAGATCTTCGGGCGACTTGATGAGAGCGAGGCCGAAGAGGTCCTGCCAAATGCGGTTGACGGTGACGCGGGAGGTCAGGGGATGATCGCGTGAAACGAGCCATTGCGCGAGATCGAGCCGGTTGGGGGATTGTTTGTTGGGAAGAGGAGGCAGGATGCGGGGTGTCGCCGGCGGGACTTCATCGCCGCGCGCCTGATAGGAGCCGACACCGAGAACGTAGGTTGGCCTTTTCTCTGCGCGGTCTTCCATGATCATGACCTTTGGGGCGGCCTTCTGGAGACTGGTGATTTGATTTTTGAGCGCCGTTATTTCGACGGTAAGTTTTTGGTAGTCCGGATGGTTTTTGAGCTGCGCGGCGATGAGCTTTTCTTGATCCCGGATGGACTTGACGAGGCGGGAGTTGAGCTCTCCCTGCCGATCGATTTGCTCCCGGGTTGGGGCCGCGAGAACGGGTTTTGTCTGCGGATTGCCTCCGGATCCGTTGACGGGAGTTTGGTTAAAGAAGGCGGTCAGAGAGTAGTAATCCTTCTGGCTGAGCGGATCGTATTTGTGATCGTGGCAGCGGCAGCAGTTGAAAGTAAGTCCCATCCATACGGTGCCGACGGTTTCGGCCATGTCGAAAACATAGTTGACGCGGTTTTCCTCGGGAATAGAGCCGCCTTCGCCGTTAATGGCGTGATTGCGGAGAAAGCCGGTGGCGAGTTTTTGTTCGTGGGTGGCATTTGGGAGAAGGTCTCCGGCGATTTGCCAAACGGTAAAGTCGTCATAGGGAATGTTCCGGTTGATCGCTTCGATGACCCAATCCCGCCAAGGCCACATGGTGCGCTCGCCGTCACCCTGAAAACCATTGGTGTCGGCGTAGCGGGCGGCGTCGAGCCACGGCCACGCAAAGCGTTCTCCAAAAGCCGGATCTGCGAGGAAGCGGTCGACGAGTTTGTCCCAGGCATCCGGGGATTGATCGCTTAGGAAATTTTCGACTTCTGCGGGGGTGGGGGGAAGTCCGCGGAGGTCGAATGAGAGTCGACGGATGAGGGTGGGTTTGTCGGCTTCAGGCGAGAGGTTGAGATTGAGAGATTTTAGTTTTTTGATGACGAGGGCATCGACAGGATGGGGGGCAAGATCCGGGACGCTCGGTTTTTCCACCGGGATAAAGGTCCAGTGCTGTTGGTATTGCGCTCCCTCCTTGATCCATTGGTTGATGAGTTTTTTCTCCTGATCGTCCAGACTGAGAAGGTGGTCGGGTGG
Organism: uncultured Verrucomicrobiales bacterium; assembly: GCA_913060685.1. Lineage (GTDB taxonomy): Bacteria > Verrucomicrobiota > Verrucomicrobiia > Verrucomicrobiales > Akkermansiaceae > SW10. Next base: position 308 of record CAJXVQ010000732.1, on the reverse strand, counting down.
TGGCATCACCTCGTCCGGATCGGTCGAGATCATCCGTTTCCAGATCAGGGAGTTTTCAGGATCACCAGGGATAATTCCAGTTCCGGATTTTCGTTTGGCAAAGGCTCCTTCGGCGGTATCGAGTCGGAACCCGGCTTCCCTGGCGCTGGAGTCAAAACCATGGCAGGTAAAACAATGGTCCGAGAGGAGTGGGCGAATGTGGGAGTTAAACCCGATGGTCGCACCCCCGGCGAAAAGAGCTGAAGCGAAGAAGAGGCATGGCACTGTCTCTTATACACATCTGACGCTGCCGACGATCTACTCTGTGT
>CAJXVQ010000731.1 GCA_913060685.1 uncultured Verrucomicrobiales bacterium | reverse complement strand
GAGATCAGCCTCGGTCTCGTGGGCTCGGAGATGTGTATAAGAGACAGGGCTGGAGCAGGTCGAAAAAACGGATTCGCCCATGTTCGTGAGGGAACGGGGTAAGGTGATGGACGTGATCGAGGTGCACCTTTGAAAGGCAAAGTCGCCGATGGAAAAGATGGTAGAAGGGAGCTGGATGGAATGGAGTTCGGTGCAAGCCCTAAAAGCTTCGTCTGCGATGATCGTGACTGATTTGCCCTCGATTTTTTGCGGGATGATGAGGGTGCCGGATGCGGAGGTGAGGCAATCGGTGATGACGACGTGCTCGTCTTCAATTTCGTAGCTGACGTCGTTCAGAGAAGCGGCCCTCAGAAGGGTGAACGAGGCGAGCAGTAGGAGTAAGATCAGAGGACGATGGTGATAATGCCGCATGGATGGACTGCCAGGTATGAGCTTATGGGGTGTGCCAATCGAGCGTGGCATCGGTGAGACGGAAGATTCGGTGAAAAAGGGAGCGATCTGTATCAGCAGGGCGCTTCAAGATCGAGATTTATGACGTGAGACGGTAGACCTTCTGCCCTTCCATCCCAAGGATTAGTTTGGCAGCAACAGGCATCCTCCTTTATCGTCACCCCAAATCTGACCGGTAAGTAAAGCATCCCGAAGCCAGGAAGAGTTCAAAAGGTTTTTCTCGAATCATCTCGAAATCTGAGAGACTATGATTTTTCGTAAAATGAAGTTACTTACGTCCTCTATCCTGATTGCCTCGGCTACGGTCGGTCTTGTTCTGGGCTGGCAATTGAAGACGCGGGATGCATTAGGAAATTCTGTTTCAATTGAAGGAGCGGAGGACGAGTCTTCCCGGAAGCGGGCGGCGAAGTCTCCGGAAGTGGGAAGGATGGCGCCAGCTGCCCGGCTGTCGCCGGATACTGCGGCGGTTCTCCACGCCTTGCCGACGGAGGAGCTTTACGATCGCATGGCCCTTTTTTTGATTGATGCCAAGGCGGGGGATTTTCCGGCATTTTATGAAGAGTTGCAGAAGCGATCCGATCGGAGCAGCGACTTGAATGATCTCCTTTTTATCGCGTGGACGCGGGTTGATCCGGAGGCTGCCGTTGCGGCGTCACGGGGGACCCATGACTTCAAGTATGCTTATTGGGCCTGGGCCTGCCATGATCCGGGTGGGGCGCTGGCGTCGGCGCTGGCGAAAAAAGAAGGAGTGAGAAACGCAGTCTGGGGGATCGGGGAATTCCACCCCGGATGGCTCGAGAAAAACTGGAATTTGATCCCCGAAGATCAACGGAGCAGTGCCATCCAAGGACTGCTGAAGTGGCCCAATACGGAATCGCCGGAAGTGACTCTTCGCCTCCTCTATGACTCCAAAAACACCTATTATTCCGAGGTGAACGAGGAGACTCTTCTGGCCTTGGCCCGACAAGACGCTGCCCATGCCTACGAGGTGATCAAGGAACTTACCGGTGATCCCAATGACTATCAGAGCCGTCAGACCCTCGATTCCTTTATTGCCAGCTTGAGCAGTTATGAGCCGGCCCTTCTTGGTGAGATCGCGGCGGTGACAAAAAGTCCGATCGACAAAAACAAAATTCAGCTCGCGCAATTTAAAGGTCTTCTCCGTGAGGATCCCGGGTCTGCCAAGGCCATGCTCGAGAACACTCCCAAGAGTTGGCTCAAGGATGATCTTGGGATCACATACGCGAGCCATCTTCTCGTAAGCGATCCCGAACGAGGCTTCGAACATGCCGTCAATTTTCTCAAAAACGACTTCGGCGATTCAAATCACTACACGCAGATTAAGACTGAAAACGGGTCCTCCGGGAGTGGCAATGCCGATGCTGGGTCAGGGCAACTCATCTCCAATTTGCTCAACCAGGATGCCCCGGCTCTTTTGAACGGGCTTTTGCCAGGGCCCGATCCGGTCGGGAGAAACGATGCTTTTTATAAAGCCAGCAGTGCATGGGCAGCCAATGACGTGGGAGCCTACGCGGAATGGTTGGAAGGTCATCGGGAGAATCCTGCCATCTATGAGGCTGGCGCTTCTGATATTGTCGATGTTCTTCAAAATATGGGCGAATTTGAAATTGGAATGGAATGGGCGGAAAGAATTCCGGTTGCGGAAGGGGAAACGAATTATCACATGAGTCGTCTTTATAATACCTGGCAAAGAAGGGATCCGGAAGGTGCGAGCACTTGGCGGCTCTCCGACCGTTTCACGGGGAATCCCGAGCACTTTCCTCTCCCCAAAACGATTGAAGCAGAATGAAACCCCGCATCTTGATTTTTGCATTTGGACTCTTTAGCGCAGGAGGGTTGTCCTCTTGGTTTTTGGTTCCTTCCCCGGATGGTGGGGCGAAATCCCAATCATCCGATATCGCTGCGGTGGAGAAGTCGTCGCGTTCATTGACGAATGCCTCCCGCTATGATGGGCGGGTTCCTGAGGGAGCCCGCATGAGGGCGATTCGTGATTCCAAAAACGAGCGTGACCGCATGCACTCGGCGATCGAGTTGGCCCGGTCTCTGCCGCTGGATCAGGCCGGAAAATGGCTCGAGGAAGGACTCTTCAGCCAGCGGGAGGGCTTTGCCCTGACTTTGTTTACCAGGATTCTGGAAAAGCGCTGGGCGGCCGAAGATCCCGACGGCTATCTCGTCTGGCAGTTGGGGAATGGGAAAGGTGTTTCAAAAAAAGAAATGGCCCGTCTTTCGGCTGTCTCTTATACACATCTCCGAGCCCACGAGACCGAGGCTGATCTCGT
>CAJXVQ010000730.1 GCA_913060685.1 uncultured Verrucomicrobiales bacterium | reverse complement strand
ATCTACACAGAGTAGATCGTCGGCAGCGTCAGATGTGTATAAGAGACAGACCTGATGCAGGTCGATAACCTGGCACGCTTCTATCGAGCATCTGTCGAGGTCGATCCGGACGAGTTCGAGATTTTCGTCGATGGTATTCTCGTCAAACATCCGAGCATCAAAGCCTTGGAGTGGATCCCGCGGGTCAGCCACAATCGGCGCAAAGAGTTCGAAACGGCTTCGTGGGATGGAGTTTCCGGTCCGCTGGTGATCAAGGAGTCGCGGAACGGTGACTTGGTTCCAGCCCTAACCCGGCCTGAGTATTTTCCAGTCTACTATGCGCTACCAAGGGAACAGAATGCGAAAGCTCTTGGTCTTGACATGGCCTCTGAGCCGGACCGCAGGGAGGTGCTGCGGCTGGCAGCTGAAACCGGAATTCAGGCCGCCACCTGTCCGATCACACTGGTTCAGAGCCCGTCTCAGGGACTGGGATTTGTCGTCGTCAACCCAATCTACCGCAAGGGGGTCGCCCCGGCCGGGGACGCGCTTAACAGGAACGATCTACTCGGGTATGTCGCGGGCGTGTTCCTATTTTCCGAGCTCGCTGATGAGGCCATGGATCAATTACCCGCTTGGGTGAGCATGACGGTCTCGGACACGAGCAATCTCGAGCAGCCGATTGAAATCGCCGCGCGGACCACTACGGGAACTCCACAAGAGTCGATGAGTAGCCAGCATGAGATCAGCCTCGCAGGGCGGAAGTGGACGCTGCTATTCACGCCTGACCGGATGCAGGTGATCACAGCGCGAAGCCCGGCATCCTGGCTCATCTTGGTGGGCGGGCTGCTGACGACCGTCATCCTCGGGATCTTCTTTGGTAAGATCGTCCTCCATGCGGCCTGCTCCCGGGAAGCAGAGGATAGGACCCGGGAGACCCTGGATGCCCTCAAGGCGGCCTTTGAGGAGGCTTCCCTTCTCGAGAAGATCACCGAGAGGATCAATGCTGGGCATGGAATCAGCGAGATCCTCGAGTTCGTCTATAACACCTTCGATAATTTGATCCCCTACGATCGGATCGGGCTGGCGCTGGTCGAAGCAGACAAAGAGACGATTTGTTCTCAGTGGGCTCGTTCCCAGCATGGGGTATCGCGGCTGGGAGGAGGCTACCGGGCGCCGATTAAAGGGAGTAGCTTGGAAAAAGTTTTTGAGAGTGGCGTACCACGAATCATCGATGATTTACCAATTTACACGGCCTCTCACCCGGACTCTACGGCCTCCCAAGAGATTGTTGATGAAGGGATGCGGTCAAGCCTGACCTGTCCACTGATCGTGAAAAGTGAGGCGGTCGGGTTTCTTTTCTTCTCAAGCCAAAAACCCAGCACCTACAAATCGACCCACACCGAGACATTCATGCGCGTCGCCAACCAGCTCTCGGTCATCGTGGAAAAGGGGCAACTGTTCGACGCCGTGGAGGAGGAGGAAAAGCGCTCCGAAAAGATCCTCCAATCCCTACTTCCTCCAGAAGTCCTTATCCGGGTGAGGAATGGCGAAAAAGTGATCGCCGACGAAGTGCCCGCCGCCTCCGTGGTATTTGCGGACTTTGTGGATTTCAGCACTTGGTCCAGCCGTCTCGAATCCTCGGAGCTCGTCATCCTGTTGGATCGGATATTCAAGTGCTTTGATGACCTGGCCGACAAGAGTGGGATGGTGAAAATCGGGTCTCAGGGAGACAGTTACCTCGCCGTCGCGGGAGCCGTCACCCCGTGCCCGGATCATGCCCGGCTGGCGGCTGAGTTCGCCCTGGCACTGCAACAGGAGACCCGCAAATTCTTGAAACCCAACTGGCTCCAGCTTTCCCTCCGTATAGGCATCCACAGCGGGCCGCTGGTCGCTGGAGTGATCGGGCGCATCGCGTGGCGATATGACATCTGGGGGCGGACGGTGAACCTTGCAAGCCGCATGGAATCTCAGGGGAAACCTAATCGAATCCAAGTCAGCACGGAGACCGCCGCGCAATTACGCCAAGACTACCGATTGACCAAACGGCCCCCGATTTTGGCCAAGGGATTCGGTAGGGTCCAGACCTATTGGCTAGACGAGTGACGCCACCGCTCCCCTCTCGTGCCCCCGGTTCGTGAGGCCTATCGGACAAGAGACTGATAGGATCTGAAATGAATGATCTGGAGCTGCGGCTGCTTCACGGACCTCCCGCCAAAAGAGAATTCCCGGTAGTAGGAAATGAAGTCTTTTAGCACCTCGTATTCGGATCCAGCGAAAGCGAACATGACAACGTAATTCATCTTGGAACCGGAATAGATGCACAAAAACTCTAAATGCGCCGCTTTCTTTCTTATAGCGTGCGGGCCACAGGAACTACACCCACCGAAGATGAACAAACAATGAGACGGATCTTACAATGGCGATATTTGATCGCCTTGATTGGGCTACCGGCGGTAGCGATAGTGATTACGAACCTCAGTCTGAGGAAGCGTCCTCCAGGCGAATCCACTATGAATTCTGAAACGAAGGATCCTCTTTACGAGCTTGTGACAAAGCCTGGTGTGTTTACCGTCGAGTATTTGGATACTGGGCAAAAGGGAAGAAGATGCTCGGGCAAAAAGGCCTTCCTATCAGCCCCTCTCAACGGCATCCCCAAGCATCCCACTCCAAAAGAAAATTCCTAGCAACCAACCCTCGACCTCTATGCCCGCCCCCTCTCCTTAGCCCCTGTCTCTTATACACATCTCCGAGCCCACGAGACCGAGGCTGATCTCG
>CAJXVQ010000729.1 GCA_913060685.1 uncultured Verrucomicrobiales bacterium | reverse complement strand
CGAGATCAGCCTCGGTCTCGTGGGCTCGGAGATGTGTATAAGAGACAGCCATAAGACAGTGCCACAATCTCATAAGTTCCTGGCAGGAGTCCCTGAGCCGACCACGACTCCGGGCAAAATCCCTCCGAGAGATTTCCCGACCACCATTCGTCATTCCCCTTACCTGATGGAGAATGCCGCGTAGCGGCTTGCCCCATCGGCTTTCGAATGATCAGAGCGAGATTACTCTGATGAGCATCCCATTCCATCACCACTCTGAAATCGACTGGAACGTGCCTTACCAAACGCGGATCAATCCCGAACTCAGAAGCCTTCAATTTAGAACGCGCAAGAAGAGCATTCATTTCTTCCAAGACAATCAAGCGCCGCCCCTCCATATATTGCGAATCAGCAATCTGCACCGCTTTCCAATAAAGCTCCAAGGCCTTGCGATCATTCCCCTGCGCCTGCTCGGAGCGTGCCAAGTCAAAAAGTGCGATCGCTGATCCAGGCTGCAACGCCACCAACCGCTCAAACAATTCTCCACTCAAAGTCCTCGACCCAAGTCGCCGGTAAGTCATGGCCGCCTTACGCAGCACCTCGGGATGATCCGGCATATGTTCTGCCAAATCCCCCGCGACCCTCAAGGCCTTTTCCGTCTCACCCTCTTCATCCAGGAATGCAATGACATTGAGATAGAACCCGGCGCGCCATCCGCACGCAGACCGGAAAAGAAAGTAGCGCTGCCACCACTTCTTTTCATCATGCAACCTCTTTGCCAAATCAGAGAGGTAATACTTCGGCGGATTTGAATCTTCTTTTTGAAAGGCAATCTGCGGAGGAGCTTCTTTCGTAAAGGCTTTCAGCGTCTGACCATTGCCCCCGCCTCTCGCTAAAATATTAGTCTCCGGAACTTCGATGACGTCCCGGGTGTAGACCAGAACACCTTTATGTTCCTTGCTACTGAGATTATAGACATAAGCTTTCCCATTTCGATAAAGCTTCACCCGGTTCATGGCGGCATACGGCGTTTTTCCACCAGCCAACTGAACCGCTCCGTACAAGGTCATACCCAAACGAACAACATGGCGTCCTGGCTTCCGAACCTGACCTCCAATCGTCACATCAACCCAAGGAACGGTGGCCTCAAACCCGGCCTCAAGCTTTTGAGCCCTCTCCAAATGCTCCTTCACTCTTTCAATTTCACCCTCTGAAACCCCATCGACTGCCAAACCTCTCATCGCCTTCAACTCGATCAAGAGAGGCGTGATCGTTCCAAGGTGAGCTTTCGGAATCATCGCAAAAAGGCGCCCCAGTTCTGCAGATCGATCTTCGGCCTGCCGACTCAACCTCCAGCCAAGCTTCGGAACAGGCTTCGCCAAATGATCACAACGTTCTTTCCAAAGAGCCGCCAACCTCGTCAATTCCTCTCCTTTTCTCTTGGTCCCTCTCTGCTGCAAAGCTTCCCAGCTCCGATACAAAACCAAGTCTGCTTTGGGCGGCTCAATTCCAAATTCCTGATACTGACTCGCCGTCTCCATGACAATGAGCGATGAATCCGAATCCATCACGCCATGCTTTGTATGAAAAGCATCGATCGCCTCCCGCCGCTCCCCGCGAGCAGTCATCTCCTGACTCTGAAGCCTTGCCCACAACCAATTCGCAATCGGCGTCTCCAACCCAAGCCTTTCCGCCTTCAGAAAAATGGTCTCCCCAAAAACTTCTCCCACAAGCTCTGCCTCCTGTATCACCATTCCCAAATCCGGGTCGAGGTGCCCCGAGCCATGCCAACCACCACCCGAGATCAAGGCCCGACTCCGTAGCCACCGACTCAATCCATTTCCGGAATCAATCACGTGGAAAGGGCACACCGGATCATGCAAGCCCGCCCGCCCCATTGCAAAAGCACCATCGGAGATCAGGACCACCGCATCCGCCTCAACGGTCTGCCACGGAAGCTCACGCGGACAGGCCATCCCGAGTTTTTGGGTTTCCGTAATCGCCGTGAAAAGCTCAGGCAAACGATCTTCGGTGAGGACAAATTCGCGGCCCTCTTCCAGCGTCTCCCGAAACACCTTGAGGACAACTTTGGAACTCCCGAGGTGAGCCAGCAATTCCTTCAGTCGGTCAAAAGCACCGGCCTCAAGCTTCACCGTGCCATCCAACCAAATTTCAATCGCCTCAGCAGAATCGGACGTTCTCTTTTCATGGGCCAGATGAAGATCGCCATAATCACTCCGGTAAGCGAGATCCGGAGAGGGTCTCCAAAGAATAGCACCTTTGGGAATCGTATCCGCACGACCCGACTGTTGAGCCGGAAAGTCGGCGCCCTTTCCCCCGGCCGTCGTCACCGCCAATTCCCAGTGCGCCGGACGCCCCAGCCCCCTCGGCCAAAGCTGCACCTCACCCGAAACAACGACCTGAACCGTTCTGATCCAGACCGTCTTTGTGCCCTTTCTGGGAATCGGAAAAACACGCGTGCCAAATTCATTTGCAACCTCATCGACTTCCAAGAGCCCGGGATCCACTCCACGCGAAACAATTGTTTCGTAGGCATGACGAGCCTGCTTCTGCGGCACCACCACCCCATCCCGCCTCACCCCGTTGACATCCATCGCAAAGGAAACAATTTCCTCCCCGCGATCCAGCGGACATCTCAAATCCCCCTCAGCGACCCGGCGACCCTCATTGTGGAAAACCAACTTCAAGTCCCGGATCAAAAACCGTCCGCTGTCTCTTATACACATCTGACGCTGCCGACGATCTACTCTGTGTAGAT
>CAJXVQ010000728.1 GCA_913060685.1 uncultured Verrucomicrobiales bacterium | reverse complement strand
ATCTACACAGAGTAGATCGTCGGCAGCGTCAGATGTGTATAAGAGACAGGGTGAAATTACAGTCGCTCGTAAGACTCTGAATTATCCAAACGCAAAATCAAAGCAACCATCCTCAAATCACACGATTCCAAGCACACTCGTATGAACCCGGAGTCCTGAGCCTCGTTTCATAAGATTACACTGGGACTTTCGTCCGGGCCTCCGGGCATCTGCGAACTATGACAAATCCCTCTGAAATCCGCACCTCACGCGAGGGATGGAAACTCACCGCAGCGGCTGGAAATCGAGGATCGTCCAACTCTGCTCTTCGTCAGCGATCCAGAGATCAATGTCAATGAAAGCGGACATGATAAAGCCGAAGTCCCGGTCGTAGGTGACAACGATTTGGTCGGCTCTCGGGTCGAGGAACGATTCAAAATGGTCGAACCAGTCATCGATCGTTCGCTGGGCGGGGGGCTCCAGGTAATTCGTTTCGATTGGCACCGCGGAGATGATCTCGTTGTCGCGGACTGTGACGATCCCGCGCCAGAAGAACCACGAACTCCCCCAGCTGACCTCGATCGTGTAATCGTCAATTCCGGCGCTGCGCCAGGTGCTACGCGCGCTGAGGAAGTCGCGCAAGACGGGATCATCCTGGGTCACCAGCTTGACCTGGTAAAACCTCGTCGGGCCAGGCCCCATGATGTCGTAAGCAATAATTTCACCGCCGGTCCCGGCGATGACTCCGCCGAGGTCGAACCAAGATTCCAGGTCGGTCGACCACTGCACCTGGTAGGTGACATCCATCGAGCTCTCAAATCGAAGCCCGATGGGTTCGAACGTGAACAACTCAAGTGTCGGTGCGGAAGCGGCCACGTCAAATGAGTAAACCCCGGCCTTGCTTCCCCAGCTGGGCGCACCGATCCAAGTCACGTTGACCTGATAGGTCCCAGTCTTCAGTTTGCCCAGATTGACGGTCGCTGATTGGGGGAAAAAGGCCGGAAGACAGATTTCCCCCGATGCTCTGGATTCGATCTCCACATTGATTGTATTCCCAACCCTCTCGAAGCTGGCCGAGGTACTATAGCACGTGCTCTCGAATTCCTGCGAAATAGTGAGCCGTAAATCGTCGCTCGAGGCCGGCATCTGTGGGGCCAGGGAGAAGGCCATTTGCTGCGCGAACGAGGTGGCAATCGCCAGTATGGACAACAGCAGTGAAAAGGTTGATTTCATGAATTTGAATGCTTCGGTTCGTATCCAGCCTGAGGGAAAGCCCCCCGAGTTCATCGTCGTCGGCAAATTTACCCTCCGACGGGCGCATCGTAATGGCAAGGAGAAATCATGAAGCGAAGCGGAGCCCCAGTGGTGACATCTTTCATGGGCACAATACGAGGAAGAAGACGTGAAAGCTATGAAGGAGCAAGGAAAGCAGGAGCTGCGGGGAGGGTGATCCGGTTCCGGGTGCGCTATGTTGCCGATAACCTGATGCTGGGGAGTCGTGCTTTGTGGAGGAGGCGTTACCGAAAATCTGCGGTTTTTTCGATGCCGCGTGAGATGGGCCGGTGAGCTGATCGCGTTGAGCGAGAATTTGAGCGAGCCGTTCACGAAATCTTTCTTGGTTGAGTTTTCGCTGCGCCTTGCCACGCAAGGTATCAATCATTGCAGGGTAAATCCAGATAAGTGACATGTCGGTCACTTAACCTCAATTTTATGGAAGCTCACCACGTGCCGAATAACACTGGGCCCAGGTACAAAAAAAGAGAACGACGGCAGGGTGCCGTCGTTCTCCTGGAAGGTGCTCTTTGAGTTTATGGAGTCTGGCCGCTGATGGTATAGGTTCCGAGCGATCCGTAGTCGGTGTAGCCGGTGCCCAGGGGATCTCCCTTGCCGGTTCCTGTCACGTGGAGGTAGTAAGTGCCTGGCTCGAGAGTGACCACGGGATGGGAGTTCAACAGGTCCGGATTGTTGTCGCTAACGCGGACGGAGCCGCTGACATCCCGAATCTCAGCAAGAATATCAAGATTCGAGCTGGGGGAGGATCCTTTTACGAGAATGTCCACCGACCCGGCCGCTGTGATCGTGAAACTGAAGACATCGGTATCGTTGCCGCTTTCAATGAGACCGCCGCCTGAAATCAAGAATCCGTTGCGATCGAGGCTCGTTGCGCTTCCCGAGCTGTTGGAGTGATCGTCCGGACGATATCCAAAGCCATTCCATCCTGTGATGAAGAAGAGATCGTTTTGGGTGTTGTTTGCGGCAGAGTATTCTCCTTTGGACCATTGGACGAGTGATCTGTTGTAGCCGACGCCCATGATGGGTGCCCAGCCGGTTTCACCGCTGCCGTGACCATAATAGTAGCCTTCCGAGGGACTGGTCCGCCCATCGTGGCGTAGATTGAGGGTGTGGCCGATTTCGTGTGAGGCGGCCTCAGCAATCTTTTTGGAGGAGTTTGAGAGCTGGTCGGAGAAAACCCAGCAAGGAGTGTCTCCGGTCCAAGTGAAGGAACCGAGGGCGGCTACGCCGCCTGCAGAACCGTACCATTCATTGTCGGGTGTGATAACGCAGCGGACTCTCATCCGGGGAGGTGCGGCGAGGTAGACGGCCTCATCTGTGGTGACATTCAATTGGAAAGGGGCGAAGTCCTCGGCAACCCGCTTCCAGATATTGGTCATGGCGTTTTCACTGACAATACCGACGATGCCTCGCGCTTCGATGGTATTCCCACTGTTCCAGGTCTGTCTCTTATACACATCTGACGCTGCCGACGATCTACTCTGTGTAG
>CAJXVQ010000727.1 GCA_913060685.1 uncultured Verrucomicrobiales bacterium | reverse complement strand
GAGATCAGCCTCGGTCTCGTGGGCTCGGAGATGTGTATAAGAGACAGATACCAGAAACGATGAAGAGTAGGGCGAGGACACGAAGGATTTTGAGTAGCATGCTTGGTTTATACACGTCGGTTTTTCTAAAAACGTAAGCGCTGGGATAGGGGCGATTTGTTTCAAGTGCCCAGCGCAACAATAGCAGATGAGAAGAAAAAAGCTCCACTCGTGGGAACAAATGGAGCTGCTTTGATAGAAGAGGTTTGGTCCTGTATGAAACCTACTCGACCTGAGATACGACCCGATAGAGTTCTCGGTTACTACTACGACCCTGTAGTGAGATAGCTACTGCTTGGCGTGTCCCGGTGCCGGAGATACTTTGCGTCCCGACTTGGACAAAGTCCCTTCCATTGGCCGAATACTCGATGGTGTAGGAAAGCCCGACGAGGGTTTCAAAGGAGATTTCAAAGCAGATCGCAATATCCACTTCTCCCGCGACTGTTGGCGAGTTGTCAATCTGCCGGTTGATGGTCGTGGTCGCTCCGTCATCATCAGTAACCGTGAGGGAAACGGTGATGGGGCCAGGTGGAAAATCGGCGTCCAAGGTCGTGGCTCCGGAGCTGCCGCCACCCGTCCAGGTCCACTGGCGGGAGGCGATCGTTCCATCGACATCGCCCGAGTCACTCGAGTCGAGCCGATAGCGCCCGAAGATCGTCTCTGAAGGAGTTATCAAAATCGAAGGTGCCGGAGCAAGGTTGGTGGGGCCGGTGGTGACGGTTACTCCCTGGTCCCGGAGAACCCGGAAAATCGGAAGGTTTGCGGGATCTGAGGTATCGAAGTCGCTATCAACGACATCGATCGTTTCAAGTTCTGTCGGATCGACGACCACATAGACGGGCCTTCCCGCTTGATCGGTGATTTGGACCTCTGTGAGATTTGCAGGATTGGTGCCGCTGGGACGCTGGAAGTCGCGGTAGAGGCAGTAGAGGGGGAGACCATCGAGGATCTCAAAAGTCCGGAAGAGATCGGTGAGGTTGTTTCCCCGGAGGTCGAGAATACGGAGATTCACGAAAAACTGCAGACCCTCAATACTGGTAATATTTTTGCCGCGTAGGTTTAAATTGGTTATCGGAGCAAGGTCTGCCGAAGTGATGTCGCCCACAGGTTTGTTGATGAGATCGCGTATGCATTGCTCCAGGATGGGGTCTTCAAAAACAACCGTTTGGAGGTTTGCCGAGCTTCCTTGGACCGGAATGTCAATAGCGACAGGGTTGCCGCCGCAGGTTCCGAAGAGGCGGACCAGAGCGGACGAGTCCGCAGGGCTCGGGAGGGAAGAGAATGTGACTTCCAGCGTGGCCGACTGCCCTTGGTCGAGGGTCGCTCCGGATACGTTATCATTGCCAAGGCTAAAGGGAGCATTGGGAAAGGGAGATCCATTGGCTTGGCGAATTTCCGCCGAGGTGAAGGTTACGGGACTGGTCTCGTTATTTGTTACGAGGATTTGCTCTCTTGAAAGAGAGGAAGTTGCCACTTCTCCGAAGTCGAGGTCGGCTGGAAATGGGGAGATACTGCAAACCAGACCGGAGCGGACTTGAAAGACGATAACTCCGGGTGAACTCTCCAAAGCGAGGATCGCGGCCTGATCGCCTGAGGCGGTAAGCTCGACAAAATCAGTCCCATTTCCAGATGACCAACCGGCGCGGGCTACGGTCCCGCCGAGGCCACCTGTTCCGCCACTGGAATCCCCGGTGGTCCAGTTGATCGATTCATAGCGAAACTCCATGTCGAAGTCCCCTGAGTTCCCCCGCTTAATAAGCCGGAGTTGAAAAGCATTGAGCTTGTCAGTCTGTGCAGAATAATAGCCGACATCATCCCAGGTCACGGTGAGAATCCCGGAGGCTACATCGAGATCAATGTGGGTGAGATTGCTCCCGGTGGAAGTGCCACCGGGCGTCGCGGCAGCTGTGCCTCCCCGGGTGTCCACATCGGCGAAAAAAGGAGCGATGATGGGGTTGGAGGTATTGCCTGTGATGACCGAAGGGGTGTAGGTCGACTGAGGGCTGTTCAGGGTGATGTTACCGTTGTTGTTAATATAAACGGAATTAAAAGTGCTGCCAAAGAAGTTCAAACCAGCGGGGAAGACTGCTGTGATATCAATTAAGTTGGAGGAGCTGTCGTCATTGGCTGCAAGGACGCTTTCGCCAAAGCCACTGGTTCCCCCCAGGCCATTTATGAGTGAAGCTCCGTGAGCGGAGAGGAGCAGACCAGCGAAGGCCGAAGCAGCGCCAAGTAGGCGTAGGGTATTGGATCTGGAGGTGGGGGTGGGTGACCTCGACTCGGAGCGCGATGGCTGAGCGGAGTCCCTCTCACTCCTCCAAAAGTTACCGGAATATTGATGAATAAATATTGTTTTCATAGTTTTCTATTTTTAGATGAAAATACCTTTCCAATATATAATACGAGACTTTCTCGTGAAAAATGACAAAGAAGCTGCAATTTTCTTAAGAAAAATCAATACTCGAACTCGTAGATGCTTCAAAAAATCTGTCATTTATCTTTTTCAAGAATTGACGTTCATATCTCCACCCTGAATCGGCCGCTTCTTGAACACCAAGATGAGGAAGACGTAGAGAGAGTTTTGGCACCTGGTCAGATCCTACTTCAGGAGCGTAGCAATTTTTGTGAGGATCCCGGGTACTGCTTCTCCGGCATCCTCTTTCTCTTCATACTCCAGGATCTGTCTCTTATACACATCTGACGCTGCCGACGATCTACTCTGTGTAGAT
>CAJXVQ010000726.1 GCA_913060685.1 uncultured Verrucomicrobiales bacterium | reverse complement strand
CGTCGGCAGCGTCAGATGTGTATAAGAGACAGCCCCAATACTTGGCCCGATTAATTCGACCCTGAAACGAAAATAACAATTTCGTGATCGTCATGGGAGGTGCCGGTTGACTTGGTTGACCAGCAGGAGCTTGCGGTGTTTCGTATGGATTCTGACTCATATTATTATTGAAGTTCTCTTAAAATATTACCCGGATCCCAAAGGTAAAGGTTTACTTTCCTCAGCATGGCTAATCAGAGTTCCGGCGAACAGGAAGTCATGACCTCTCGAAACGCTTCGTTGTGACATCGACGGCCACTCTCGTGCCAAAACAAAAGAACCGGATAAGCTTTTGCCCTCCACTTCCATTTTCTCTATCACCCTTCCAATGACTTCCAAGAAAAAGACCACTTCAAAAAAGCAAGACACATGGGCCAAGTCCATGCCTGCCGCGCAATTCAACTTCATGCGTGAAATCCTCGCCGCCCCCAGCCCCATCGGACTGGAAGGAGCAATGAGCTATGGCGTCATCAAGCCCTTTTTCGATAAGATCAAACCCAAGACCTGGTCAGTTCACCAATTCAAAGGCAACGCCGGGATCGTTCTCGACACTCACCCTGGTGATGACAAACGCACCTCGGTCATGCTCGTCGGGCATGCCGATAAAATCCGCCTTCAAGTCCGCAGCATCGGCACCGACGGAAAAATCTGGGTCAACTGCGACTCCTTTCTCCCCTGTACCCTCATTGGGCACGAGGTTAAACTTTTCTCCCAGCACCCGGACAAGCCAGGCACCTACCGCATCGTCAATGGTGGCACCATCGAGGCCATGGGAGCCATCCATTTCTCCGCGCCCGCCCAACGCACCGGAGAAAAAGGAATCAAACCTGAAATGCTCTTCCTCGAACTCCAGATGCACGGGGAAAATTGTAAAGAGCGCGTCGAGAAACTCGGCATCCGTGCCGGCGATCCCATCATTCTCGACCGTCCCATCCGTAAAGGTTTCACCAAGGACACCTTCTACGGCGCCTACCTCGACAACGGCCTCGGCTGCTTCATGGTCGCCGAACTCGCTCGCCTCCTTGCCAAGAAGCCGCTCAAAAATATCCGTGTCCTTCACACTATTGCCACTCACGAAGAAATTGGCCGCTTTGGTGCCACCGCCATCGCCGGTGAACTGAAGCCTGATGTCCTCATCGGAGCCGACGTTAATCACGACTACGATGCCGCACCGGGTCTGGGTGCCAAGCGCATGAACACGCTCACCATGGGCAAGGGCTTTTCCCTCACCAACGGCTCCATCACCAGTTCCTTCATCAACAGCATCATTGAGAAAGCCTCCCGTAAAGCAGGCATCCCTTACCAAATTGATTTCGCAGGACGCGATACCGGCACCGATGCCATGGCCGCCTCACTCGCCGGCATCGATAGCGCCGCAACCTCAATCGGTTTCCCGATCCGCAACATGCACACCATCTCGGAAACCGGCCACACCTTCGATGTCCTCGCAGCCATCCACGGCATGGAAGCAACTCTCCGCGAAATGGACAAAATGAACCGAGGCAAAGGACTCACCCGCTCGGACCTCCAGAACGAGCACCCCCGCCTCGACGAAGCGGGGAAGGCTTAATTCCAAACTCAGGTTTAGAGTTCCGGCTACCCTTCGGCATCGATTCCGGAGCGCTAGCGAGTTGGCGTGTGCCGTCTTCTCCATTGGCAAGTATGAAGATGTTAGAACGAGGGCAACCTGTCCTCATCCGATCTGCCAGCCTTCCTCAAGCTCCAGCAGCCGCTTCCGCAAATTCCAATCCTAGCGCTTTTCCGCCAATCTCGATCAACCAACCATCGTTTGGCCCACCCTTTTGCATCATCTCGCTTCCACCTGATTTTTCCTTCCGCTTCCCCACGCAAAAAGGCATGCTATCGCCATCGGTATGCCCTTGCTCGACGTCCAAAATCTCACCACCCGCTTCCACACTCGAAACGGCATCGTTCACGCGGTCGAAGATGTTTCCTTCGCTCTCGAAAAAGGAGAAACTCTCGGCATTGTCGGAGAGTCGGGTTCTGGGAAATCCGTGACCTGCTACTCCATCCTCGGACTCATTCCCCAGCCTCCGGGGCGGATCCACTCGGGCACGGCAATGTTCGAAGGCACCGATCTCCTCAAGGCCAAGGAAAAGACCCTCCGCAAGATCCGTGGTAAAAAGATCTCCATGATCTTCCAGGATCCCATGACCTGTTTGAATCCGTCTCTTAAGATTTCCACCCAGCTCATGGAGCCTCTCGAACTCCACGAAGGGATGAAAGGCAAAGCGGCTCTTCACCGCGCCATCGAAGCGCTCGAAGAAGTGGGCATTCCCGAGGCCTCAAAGCGGATCACATCCTACCCACACGAGTTTTCAGGCGGGATGCGGCAGCGCGTCATGATTGCCATGGCCCTCATCACCCGCCCCGATATCCTTGTCGCTGATGAACCGACCACCGCTCTCGATGTCACCGTCCAAAAGCAGGTTCTCGATCTGATCAAAGCGCGCCAGGAATCCCTCGGCACGGCCGTCATCCTGGTCACTCACGATCTCGGCGTTGTTTCGCAAGCCTGCGATAAGGTGAATGTCATGTATGCCGGCCGCGTCGTGGAATCGGCCACCGCCAAGGATCTCTTTAAAGATCCTCGTCACGCATACACCCGCGCGCTCCTCAAAAGCATTCCTGCGATGCACGAAAAAGGGGAACGGCTCTACACCTGTCTCTTATACACATCTGACGCTGCCGACGATCTACTCTGTGTAG
>CAJXVQ010000725.1 GCA_913060685.1 uncultured Verrucomicrobiales bacterium | reverse complement strand
GAGATCAGCCTCGGTCTCGTGGGCTCGGAGATGTGTATAAGAGACAGGGAATACACTGCTCTTGCATGGCGGAAAGATGCCCTTGATCTCCTTGCCATGCGCGAGATCCCACACGCCGAGAAAGAAGATGTTTCCCACGTCCTCCTTGCGTGGAGAAATCTGGGAAAAAGCCGTGATCATAAAAAGACATACGATCATCGGAACAAAAAAGACTTTCCCAAAGACCTCTTTATCACATCCGGAGGACTCGCCTGGTCTCACGATGGACAATCGGTCTATTGCGATTTGAAGAAGTGGGAAACAAAGCCGAAGTCCCTCCAAAAAGAAAAACCCGCTTCGCCAAAGAAAGGTGAAACGAAACCAAAAGAAGGCGAAGCAAAGCCGAAAAGTGGTGAAACAAAGCCGAAAGAAGGCGAAATGAGCCAAGCGGCCCATTTTTCTAACTTCGAAGAAAAGGCCCCAAAAACTCTCCGCGAAAAAACCAAAGGGAAATCCAATGTCGAGGTCTGGCACACCAAGGACACCGCCATCATGCCTCTTCAGAAGCGGCTCGCTTCATCTCTCAAAAACCCCAAGCGCCGCGCTGTTTGGAGGCCCAAGCAAGGTGAGTTTGTTCAGCTCTCTTCAGATCTGACTGAACGCGTCAGCATCACCCGAGAAGGAGGCAGAGCGATTGGATTTGACCGCACTCCCCACGAGCGCACCGCCATGTTTGGCCCCAGGCTTCAGGATATCTATTCCATCGACACCAAAACCGGTGAACGGAAGCTCATCCTCGATGAGATCAAATACCCTCTCTCCGCCAGTCCTGATGGTCACTATCTCCTCTTTCAACTGGATAGTGACATCCACTCCTATGATCTCCGGACAGGTCAAAAAATCAACCTTACCCAGGATCTCGAAGTCGCCTTTACAAATCAAGAGGACGACACCCTGGCCACCGAGAAACCACCTTACGGAATGGGATACTGGCTCAAGGATAACTCCGGGGTCTTGCTCTACGATCGCTTCGATCTCTGGTTGATTGCGCCCGACGGATCTTCCTCCCGTAAATTGACCAACGGAAAGGACGAAATGATCAGGCACCGCCTCTCACAAGCGAGTTTTCAAAAAGAGAATGATGGCTTGATCGATCCCAAGATGCCGCTTTACGTTGCACTCTACGGGGAACTCACGAAAAAGTCCGGCTACGCAAAGCTCCCGCCTCTCGCCAAAAAAGGCGAACTCAAGACTCTGATCTGGGAGGACAAATCAGTCATGTCCCTCACCCGGGCGCGCGACGCCAACACCTTCTTTTTCACCAAGGAGGCGGCCAACGATTCCCCCGATCTCTTTGTCGCCGGCCCTGATCTCGCCAAGCCCAGGCAGATTTCCAAAACCAATCCTTTCCAAAAGAAATATCGCTGGGGCCACTCTGAGCTCATTGATTTTGAGAACGACCATGGCGTAAAGCTGCAAGGGTCGCTTCGATACCCTGCCAACTACAAGCCAGGTAAAAAATATCCCATGATCGTCTACATCTATGAGAAACGATCACAGGAACTTCATCGCTATAATATTCCGACCGAGAAGCACCCCTACAACCCTGCCGTCTTCTCAGCACAGGGCTACTTTGTCTTCCAACCCGATATCGTCTATCGCCCCCAGGAGCCTGGCGTTTCAGCCCTCGAGTGCGTGGTTCCTGCGGTGAAGGAAGTTCTAAAAACGAGCATGATCGACAAGGACCAGGTCGGGCTTGTGGGGCATTCCTGGGGTGCTTACCAAACAGCCTACATCGTCACCCGTAGCGACATCTTTGCCGCCGGAGTCGCCGGTGCCCCGTTAACGAACATGATGAGCATGTCGGTCAGTGTTTACTGGAACTCCGGCCAGACCAACGCCGCCATTTTCACCCAATCTCAAGGAAGAATGAACAAGCCATTCTGGCGTGATGTCGACACCTACGTTCGCAACTCCCCCATCCATGGACTCGATACTCTCAACACCCCGCTTCTGATGGCCTTCGGCGACAAGGACGGTGCCGTTGATTGGGGGCAAGGGGTTCAGATGTATAATGCCGCTCGCTGGGCCGAAAAAGACAACATGGTAATGCTTGTCTATCCCGGCGAAAACCACGGTCTCCGCAAGCCGGAGAATATGGTCGACTACCACTATCGGGTCCTCGAATGGTTCGAGACCCACGTCAAAGGCAAGAAGGCACCCAAGTGGATCACCGAAGGCAAATCCTACCTCGAGAGACAGAGCGAGAAAGAGGGCAAGGATGAGAAAAAAGAAGACTCAGGGAAGCCCAAAACATCCGAAAAGGAGAACGTTAAAAAAACCACCTCACCAGAAAAGAAGCAGGAAACGAGTAACTCTCAGAGACAGAAAAAGTCAAAAAAAGGGAAAGCAACGGCCAGCTAACTTTAGCCTTTTAAAAGAGGATTTCAAAGACCCGGAGATCCTATTACGTGGCAGCTGATCTTGCCATGCCTTAAACATCCCAAAAACCGGGTCGTCCATGGTGGGTTAATCAAGATTTCGAACCGCCGTCGCCACCACTGTCTCCTCGTCGGCAAGTTTCATGATTCTTTTTAAAAAAATCTTCAAACTGATCCTTCCAAGCGTCCTTCCTCTCCAAGGTAAAAGCCATCAGGACCACCGGGATCTTAAACCCGACTTTCTTAACACTCCAATCCGCGTCAAAGCTGTGAGTAAACACCCCGGATTGAGCCGATCAACGACCCCCGCCACCGCTATTATCAAAGCCGGCATCGAGGTGAATCACTGATCGTGGCCTGT
>CAJXVQ010000724.1 GCA_913060685.1 uncultured Verrucomicrobiales bacterium | reverse complement strand
AGATCAGCCTCGGTCTCGTGGGCTCGGAGATGTGTATAAGAGACAGCCCCGACACCACCCTCAAGACCCTCGCCACGAACAGCCTCGGCGAAGACGCGGAAGCCATCGCCCACTTCATGGTCGGCTTCCGAAAGGTCAGCGAGCATCCCATCGGCTCGGACCAACTCGCCCTGCAACTGACCGAAGGCGTGGCCAAAGTCCGCTTCGTGTTGGGTGAGACCTGAGACGGCCGCTGGACTTCTTAGCGATGAGGGGATGGCCGCAGTCTTGGAAATTTCGCCTTGAGAAGACCTGTCGGTCATATAACAAAAGAGGTCCGGAAGGTCGTATCACAAGGCAGAAACCAGACCCCTCGAAGAATAAAACTGTTAGCCGATGAAAATGCTTCCCGAGGATACCAAGGCTTGGCTGAGTGAGTTCGACTACCCAGACTATACGACGTCGATTCGCGGCAGACAGCACGTCACCAGGAAACAGCTCGGTGAGTTGGGCATTTCTCCGGATTCCGAGATCGCAGACTTTTACCTCAACCATGGAGCGCTTTCAGCCACTGGATGGTACGAACTCCTGGAGCCAGGCGAACTCGGAGATGTTGCCGACTACATTCATTCTGCTTTTGGACTGCCGGAACACTTCATCGCGCTCACCAACCACGAAGGTGGCGGGTTTTCCCTCCTGGATCGTCAGTCCATGTTCATTTACGACATTATTTTTGACCCGTTGGATGATCTTATCGGAGGCCTTGTTGCACCAGTCGCAGAATCATTTGCCGGGTATCTTGAGTGGCGTCGGAGGCAAAGAACAAACAGGGGCTAACACGCGTGGATGATCAGCACGCTGCCGCTCCGAACTTGAAATTACTAATGAACGTGTCACCCTTAAGCATGAATCGAAGTGGCGCTCCCAGCAGCGTGTGACATCGCTTTGACCTTGCTGAAAAAAATCACCTCTGAAACAATGAAATGGGAATATTGCTATCTGAGCAACACTGAATGGTTGACCCGCGTAGCCTCAAAAACTGGATACAAATATAAGTTTCTCCTCAGCGCTGGCGCGAGAGCGCTTCATCGGGAGAAGAGGGAGAAGGCCGTAGCGGAGATTCTCAACGAATTAGGAGCGGAAGACTGGGAACTCGTTTCGACCCTGCCGGTCATAGCTACATTTTTTGGATGTGGAGGATCTGCCGGTTCCGAGATGATCTTCAAGCGTCCTCGTCGAGGGAGCAGCTAAACTAGACGGTAGGTTTTAACTACCGCCCCACACCACCCGGCCATACGGTCCCCTGGCACGGCGGCCTCTCAGAATCCTCGTCTCCAGATGATTACTCCACCGTGGCGAATGATCCGCACCATGCGCTTCCTCCTAGCCTCTCTCTCGGCAATAGAGGCTCGTTACGACATTCCGGCAGCTTCTCATCAACACCGTTCACAGCGGCTCTCACAGTCGGGCAATGGGCCTTCTGGTCATGGAGAGAACATTCAAAAGCATTCTCCAAGACACCAGTCACGCCGCCGTGAACAGTCTGACTTCGAACCGGAAGGCGATCTCGCCGTCCATCACCATCGGAGAGTGAGCTTCAAACTCTCATTACAACTCGCCGTCACCCCTCACTCGAACGACTTTACCTTTTTCGACATCAAAGTTGAGGCGCTTGTGGTGAAAATCATGCGTGATAATATCACCTTGTCCATAATCCCCATCTGCCCCAATAATTCGATTTGGCAAGTTCCGCTTCCTCGCAAGTTTCTGCGCGTCCTTGATGGGCAGCCCAACATATCCACCACGATACGGAGAGCAGGAGTTGATCAGCAAAATCGCAGGTAGGATCAGGACGCCGAGTAGGATTCTCATCACTACTTTCTGAGGAACCAGATCGAAGCTGGCAAACTATTTGACCTCCACACACGGGATTCCTGATGACCTTTCTTTTGTAAGATGCCATAATCTCACCTGATGGGAGGAGGTTCAATATACCTCCACTTATAAGTCCGCATCATATTGCGGGCCCCAACCCCGTCGAATTCCAGCTATCCGAGAAAACTTATGAGGATCTCACACGAGAGAAGAGAATCGTTGAAGGCCAAGGTGATCCAGGCGGTTGCCGCTGGAGCTAACAAGAAGGCTGCGGCCAAGACTGCAGGGATCGACAGGAAGACTCTTTACGTATGAAGGACCGGGATCCTGATTTCGCTATTGAGTTGAGGGAAGCTTGGTCGAAGGGATCTGAGCGTAAAGATTATGAAGCTTGGTTGAATCATCCATTCCGAGGATTGAGACCGCCGATCAGCAAGATGACACGTTCCCGACCACGTTATTCCCGCTAACACCCCTCGATCCCCGCGCGCCTGCGCGTCCAAGTGCCAGTAGGAAGCTAGGGTCTCGACCACGGTCCCAGCCGATTTCACCACTACTCCGAAATTGGGGCTAATTTCTCAGCCTTGCGCTGCGCTCTTCAAGTCGGAGTCATCTTACTCTTCAGTCTCCTCCATCGCCTCCAAATCCTTCATCGGGACCTCCTCCAACTCCGATCTCAGCTCCGAAGAAAACGGCGACTCCAGCAATAATCAGAACCAAACCAGTCCCATCGGATAGCCCCCAAGCGAAGCATCCAGCAACGCCTCCGCAGATAACGGCGATGCCTAAAATTCTTTTCATCCATATTTTCATGAAGTATCGTAACCCGCTTTGTGAGGCCCATGCAAACTCCAAACCCCGCCTACCCTCACGCTCGCATTGCGCCAAGTAGAATGACACCGAAGGAATCCTGAAACGGATCATGGTAA
>CAJXVQ010000723.1 GCA_913060685.1 uncultured Verrucomicrobiales bacterium | reverse complement strand
GGCAGCGTCAGATGTGTATAAGAGACAGACACAGCTACCCCGGAGCGGTCCTTCGTGAAAACGACCCCTGCCTCTGGAACTTTGTCGGGGTGCCGGAGAAGGAAGACGTTTACCGCATCTTCTGCGCCGACCCGAACTTTTCAGACCTCCATCAAGCCAACCTCACCTACACCCGGGTCCTGGATGATGAAGTTCCGCAGGACGATCAGGCCCCCTACCTCACGCTTCGCGAGGACGACTACTGCGAATGGCAGATCCGCAAGCTTTCGAACAAAGATCAATACGAACTTTACTGCCTCAGCGGCAGTGCCCCCTTCGAGGGAGAAAGTCTGGGCTGGATCGATGAGCAGGAGGATCTCAAGGATGAACTCATCACCGCAACCCTCGGCGAAAACGGGAATCCCTCATGGTGGATTCTCCCCGAGAATCAAACGCCAACCCTTCCCCGCCGCGCCTCCCACCTCATCGTCATGAATCGAGGAAGCATTCGTGACCTTGAGCAATCGCGGGAAGACTTCGAAGAATACGGGCATGAAATTTTCCGGGTGCAATTTGACACCACCGACGATGAATTCACCCGCATTGCCGAAGACCTGAACTACGTCGAACTCGTCAAAGCGATTCGCAATTCCGACCCCGTCATTGGCCACCCGGACTTTCCCGCTCTCCTTGGGATGGATCCCACCGCCATTCTCGATGGCCAAATCTCTCTTGAACGCAAGGATCCCCTCTTCCCGCTCATCATCCCCCTCAAGGTGGCCCTCCATCCCCACCTCATCCACGAACTCAGAATGGAAAATACGAAGTTCTGGCAGAACGAATGGGAATCACTGGAGGACTTTCAAAGCCACCTCGATGAATCCGACGTGGCCGACGGCCGCGTCTATCAAGGGGATCGCTTCACTTATATCTTCGTCTCCTGGGATCGATGAAAATGCGGAGCAATACGCCACATTCCGTAAATGATCAGGATACAAGTCCCATCGATCCAAGCCCACCACTGCGGCGGCACGTAATACTGCCCGATCACCGGGAGAAGCGCGTGTGTGATCGTATTCATACCTTGATTTACAAACTAGCAGGGAGGCCGACACCATGAAACCAAAACTCACCAAATACTGGTTCATCATTTATGTCCTCACCGCCCTCCTCGTCCTCGGTGGGCTCTTGAATCTCGGGGTCCACTACGGACCAAAACTGGAATCGTGGCTCATGGTCAAGCTCGTCCCCGAAGTCTGGAGATCAACCGTCGATGACCTGATCCACCGTCTCTTCCGCGAAGAACTTCGGGCCTTTCTCGTCACCACGGGATTCGGACTTGGGATCGTGGTCATTGGCATGACCCTCTTTCCTCTCAAGGAAAAACTCTCCGCCACCTACGAAGAAGAACACTTCCCCGACCTCGAAAAGCAGCCTCAACCCCCTCTCTGGAAACAAGGACTGGAGGAGGTCAAGTTGGCAGTCCTCTACCTCTTGCTTCAGGGGATGAGCCTCTTTCTCGCCGTGCAGGGACACGCCTCACTCGCGACTCTGGGAGCGGCACTTTCTTTGGGATACCTCGTGGCCGCCATGGCCTTGGACCATTGTTCGCCCTTTTTCCAAAGACGCGATCGTAGGATCCACGGGATCATCTGGATCCTGCTAAGACACGCTCCGGTGCAAGCTCTCCTGATCGGCCTCCTCTGCATCGGACCGGTCATCATCCTCGAACGCCAGCTCCCCGCCGGGATCAACCCTGCCATCGCAATCGCAATCCTGGTTTTCACGGAAGTTCTCGGCATGGCCTGTGCCACCCTTCTCGGTTGCCACCTCGGGGCGATGTTGGTGAGGCGTCGAGCCACCCTTGCGAGCAGCCCTCCTCCCTTGTCCTGGACACTTTCCTACCGAACCCTCGTTCTCACCCTCACGATCTGGTTGAGCATCTTCTTCGGCTGGTGGGCCCATGGGGCCTACAGCCATTATCACTTCATGCAGTGCAAATACCGCCCGCTGTGGAAAGAGACCGAGGTGAAAATCCGCGACACCCGCGTCCTCGTCTCCCTCCCGGTGCAAATCCACAATCGCTCCAAGGGCACCATTGACCCCACTGAGCTCAACGTCGAGGTCCAGGGCAAAGGCATCCTTGATGGCGGAGTGACCCTCAAAGGCCCTCTGATCCCCGCCGGGGCGGAAACCAAGCTCTTCCTCAACTTCGAAGCAGACCTCACCAAAGAGGCCCTTCTTGACCTTCCGAAATTCCTTGAATCAGAGTATTCGGCCCATCTCAAACTGGAACCGCCGCTCTCCAAAACCGTGCTTTTTAAAATATTTCCGCAATAAGTTCTTTTGCCGCGCGAAATCCAATTTTAGCGTTCGAACATGTCCAGCGGAATTAGTGTGATTTGCGAGCCCGAGATCGAAGATCTTGAGGGTTATTTTGAGGAATTGGCCGAGGTCTATGAAGAGTTGGCGGCGCTGCTGAAGAAGGAGGGGGTCGATATCCTTCCTTATCTCTTCTGCCCTGACAGCGACCTTTCCGACGAAGAAGTGGCTGCCGCCGGCTACACCAAGGAAGACAAAGCCGTGATGAAGATCATTTCCACGGAAGACTTCCACGATGCCGACGAGGTCTACGACGACATCAACACCGCCCTCGATCTCGTTCGAGCCATGGACGATGACATGTTCGAAAACGGCAGAAAAGCCCTCATCGATGATCTGGAAGGCCTCGCAGAAACGCTTGAAACCCCGGTCGAGGAAAAGGCTGTCTCTTATACACATCTGACGCTGCCGACGATCTACTCTGTGTAGA
>CAJXVQ010000722.1 GCA_913060685.1 uncultured Verrucomicrobiales bacterium | reverse complement strand
GTCGTATTACTTCCTGTCCCTGCGGTATAGAATGTCCCGCTGGCATTCGATCCCAGGGGCCCCGCGCCATCAGCAGCGAAAGTCACCCCGTTAATCGTTTGAGCCGTCGGACCAGCCGAGTTTGAGGCGACGTGCAGAGTGCCATCCGTAATAATATCAGCAGCCGTTGTATTCACGACGACAGGACTCCATGTGATGGTAGCCGCCGACGCGGAACCAGTCACTGCGAGTGCCAGTGCAATCGTTCTAATTGTGTTTTTCATTTTTTAGTTTGTTTCATCTAACTTTTTACAAATCAAAGTAAACTAATCACTTGATTTAGCGATGACGATGAAGATTTTTGCACAAAAACTCAAGAACACATTTACGAATCGTTATCCCCCGTCATCACGGAGGCAAAAAAACGCTTACTTGCCGATGCAGAACAAATGTTCCTCTCCGCGAAGGAACCACTGTCCATCGGTAATGACAGGAGAGGCCCAGAGGGGCTCGCCGAGCTCCATCCGCGCAACCTGTTGAAAATCCTTTCCAGGTTTCACCACGGTGACCACTCCTTTCTCGGAGCTGAACACGACGTGATCACGAAGCACAACGAGCGAGGCTGAATGCTCTCGGCCGATCTTTTGTTTCCACAAGAGTTCGCCCTCGCGAGCTTTGCGACAGGTGCCGGTCCCGGAGTCTGAAACAGCGACATAGAATCCATCGATCACAACCGGACTGGGGACGTAGGATGCGTCCTTGCGGGTGTGCCAGATGACGTGGGTTTCGGTCACGTTTCCACTTCCAGTCGGATCAATCGCCATCATGTGTTTGGTGGGAAACCCGCAGGTCATGTAGAGATACTTTTCGTCGTAAACCAGCGAGGCCACAAATTGATCGGTGGGGCCGTCGATGATCCAATGTTGTTTTCCGGTGTCGGGATCGTAGGAAGCCACGCTCTTGCTCCCCGATAGGATGAGTTGATTGCGGCCGCCGATCGCCCGCAAGAGGGGAGTGCAATAACTACGGGTCTTGTTCGGGCGTGGGGTTTTCCAAATTTCTTTTCCGGTTTTGGTATCGAGCGCGACGATATAGGCGTTTCCATCGTGGTCGCCATTGATGATGACCTTGTCCTTCCAAAGGACGGGACTGGAGCAGTATCCGTGGATACTGGAGAATATACCGGGACGTTTTTCCCAAAGCTTGTTGCCGTCGAAATCGTAGGCTGCGATGAACATCTGATCCCGGTCGAGAAAGCTGACGAAGAGGGAGGTTCCGTCTGTCACCGGGGTGCTGGATGCCCGGCTGTTTTTGCGATGGACCTTTTCGATGGGAGCTTCGAGCACGGTTTTTTCCCAAACCGTCTGACCTGATTTGAGATTAAGGCGCATGAGAATTCGTTCGCCGGTGTCTTCATCAGCCGAAACCAAAAAGAGCGCATCCTTCCAGATGACAGGCGAAGCGTGCCCTTTGCCGGGAATCTTCACCTTCCATTTCAGATCTTTGTCGACCGACCATTTGAGGGGGGCATTCGTGTCGGGAACAATTCCGTCTCCGGTCGGTCCACGCCATCCGGGCCATTCTCCGGCGAGGCCGGTTGCAACGAGGCTCAGCACCAAAAGTCCGGTTTTTATAATCATGATGATTTTCTCTACGACACAAAAGGATGGTCCGTTTCATTCTCACAAACTCTTCCTGGACGGGAGGGCTGATTCCTTACGGCGACGGCAATACGCCCGTCAACGGGGAAATCGGGTCATTTCGTAAACCTGCCATACTGGCACCAAGTGAAAGGATTCGAATATATTTTCTTCTGCACTCCACAGAGAATCTCTGATTTAATCCATCTATGAAGATAAAATCAGAGAGTCTAACAAATACATGCGTCGGTGCTCTCGCTGTCCTCGGCGCGGGTTCCGCATTGGCGCAGATCAAGCCGAACAGCCCTTCACCCGATAAAATTTATCCCGGCAAGACCTACTCACCCTATGCTCAACGTGCTTTCCCCAGTCATGTCTATTGGGGTGACTCACACCTGCATACCGGCAATTCACTGGATGCCGGGCTCTTCGGTAACACGGTAGGCTTGGACGATGCCTATCGCCTTGCACGCGGTGGAGAAGTCAAGGCCTCGACCGGTCTGCCGGTTAAACTTTCGAGACCATTGGACTGGCTGATCATCACCGATCACACCGACCTGATGGGCTTCGCCGCCGATCTCCAAAAGGGTGCGCCGGCCGTTATGGCTGATCCAAAGGGGAAAGAATGGGCTGAAGCCTTTCAAAAGGGTGGCGCCGAGGCTGGTAAGGCGGCCTTCGAC
This sequence comes from uncultured Verrucomicrobiales bacterium, assembly GCA_913060685.1. Lineage (GTDB taxonomy): Bacteria > Verrucomicrobiota > Verrucomicrobiia > Verrucomicrobiales > Akkermansiaceae > SW10. The sequence goes on along the minus strand of CAJXVQ010000722.1, from coordinate 500 downwards.
CTGATCACCAATTTTGCGCAGATGACTCTGCCGAAAGCACTACTCGAAGCATACAGCCCCGGATCCGAGGTGTTTACCGGAGTATGGGAGGACAACATCAAAAAGGCGGAGATCTACAACGAGCCGGGACGCTTCACCGCCTTCATCGGCTTCGAATGGACCTCCGTCCCAAAGGGCTTCAACCTGCACCGCAATGTTATTCTGCGTGACGGCGGCCCCCGGGCCCGCCAAGTCCTGCCACTGACGACCCAACCGCCCAAAGGCACCACCGATCCTCTGGATCTCTACAAGTGGCTTGAGGACTACGAGAGCAAGACCGGTGGTCGGGCCTTCGCCTTCGCCCACAATGGCAATCTCTCCAATGGTTGGATGTTCCCAACCGAGAAGACTTATGCGGGTGGAGTGGTTGACGAAAACTACGTCAAGCTCCGCGCCAAGTGGGAGCCACATTATGAAATCTGTCTCTTATACACATCTGACGCTGCCGACGATCTACTCTG
>CAJXVQ010000721.1 GCA_913060685.1 uncultured Verrucomicrobiales bacterium | reverse complement strand
AGCCCTTCCCCTTCCCCTTCCGTATCCCTCACCCCGTAATCGCTTCTGGCTTACCAAGAACCCTTGGTTCTAAGAACAAGTCCTCCCCGAACTCCTGAGGCGTGTCAAAAAAGCCCTCACAGCCCCTCCGCAATGACCGCGTGCCAACTCCTCGCAAGATGCTCCAAAGGCTCCGCTTTTTGGAGCCGCGTTCAAGTTTTCTAGGCGAGCAGCGGTTTGATGAGTTCGCCGGTATTCATCGGTGATGGCGGGTTGGCGATCTGCGTGTTGCCGGGTAAATCTGATGTTGATGGCGAAGCGATCGTCGATTATCATGTTCACCATGAAGAGCGAATTATCGGCTGTCTTAGTAGACGCGATGAAGCTGGATCCGCAGGACCGGCAACAAGTTGCCGAGTCATTATGGGATAGCTTGGGGATTGAGCGCGATCTTCCAGAAGCGACTGAGCTTGATTTTGCGGCCGAGACTTCACAGCGGCGCGATGAGGTTGTGAGTGGCAAGGTGGCCACGATTTCTCATCAAGATTTGAAGCGCTTACTTGGACGCTGATCGTGGAGTTGGAATACCATCCTCTGGTTCAGAAGGATTTAGCAGAGATCTTAAGTTGGTATGATGCGCGATCCGATTCTGCTGGTAATCGGTTTTTCGCAGAGCTTGAGGCAACCGTAGACGGACTGCTTTCGGGACGACTTCGAGGCTACCCGCTGGATCCGTTTTCGATGAAGATTCAGATGCGCTGTTTTCCGTATTCGATTTCCTATGAGGTCATAGGAGAAGTGCTCTTCGTTTTTGTGGTCAAGCACCAGAAGCGACGTCCCTCTGTCGGAATGCGACGAACGAGACGATCAAAGGACTAACCAAAAGCAAGCGAGCGATATTCTCTTTAGGTGACAAGGGGTTTGATCAACTCTCCATGCACATCGGTGAGGCGGTAGTGGCGGCCCTGGAACTTGAAGGTGAGTTGTTTGTGGTCGACGCCGAGTTGGTGGAGGATGGTGGCGTGGAGGTCGTGGACGCTGACGGGATCCTTGGTGATGTTGTAGGAGTAGTCGTCGGTCTCGCCGATGGATTGTCCCGGCTTGATGCCGCCGCCGGCGAGCCACATTGAGAAGCAGCGGGGGTGGTGGTCGCGGCCGAAGCCTTTTGGTGTGAGGCTGCCTTGGCTGTAGACGGTGCGTCCGAATTCGCCTCCCCAGACGATGAGGGTGTCATCGAGGAGACCTCGTTGTTTGAGGTCGGTGATGAGAGCGGCGGAGGCTTGGTCGGTTTCCTTGCAACGCTGGGTGAGTTGGCCGCCGAGGCCGCTGTGGGTGTCCCAGCCGCGGTGGAAGAGTTGCACGAAGCGGACGCCGCGTTCGCTGAGGCGGCGGGCCATGAGGGCGTTGTAGGCGTAGGTGCCGGGCTTCCGTGCATCCTCGCCGTAGAGTTTGAAGGTGCTGTCTGGCTCGCTGGAAACGTCGGTGAGTTCCGGCACGGACATCTGCATGCGGAAGGCCATCTCGTATTGCGCGATACGGGTCTCGATTTCGGGATCGTAGAATTCCTGATGGTGGATTTGGTTGAGTGCGCCGAGGTGATCGAGCGTTTTGCGGCGGAGATCGCTGCTGATGCCCTCGGGATTGTTGAGATAGAGGACGGGGTCTTTGCCGGAACGAAAGCGGACGCCCTGGTGTTTCGAGGGAAGAAAGCCCGCGCCCCAGAGTCGGTCGTAAAGGGCCTGGCCGGAGCGGTTCGAAGTCATCGCGACGAAGGCGGGGAGATTGGCGTTTTCACTGCCGAGCCCGTAGGAAAGCCAGGAGCCGATGGAGGGGCGTCCGGCGAGTTGGAAACCGGTTTGGAAGAAGGTGATGGCGGGGTCGTGGTTGATGGCCTCGGTGTGCATCGAGCGGATCACGCTGATGTCATCGGCAACACTCGAGAGATGAGGGAGGAGATCGGAATTGAGCCACTGTCCGCTTTGCCCGGCTTGTTTGAAATTGAAAGTGGACTTGGCGACCGGGAAAGAGGTTTGCCCGGCGGTCATGCCGGTGAGGCGTTGGCCGTTGAAGATGGAAGCGGGGACTTCCTGGCCATGGTGTTTTTCGAGTTGGGGCTTGGGATCAAAGAGATCCATCTGCGAGGGCCCCCCGCTCTGGAAAAGATAGATGATGCGTTTGGCTTTTACGGGCAGAGAGGTTGGGTCTGCGCCCGAGAGAAGAGAGGATAGGGCGGCGGCACCGAGACCTTGTGAGGAGCGGGAGAGGAAGGCTCGGCGGTTTTGAACGCCGAACGCCGAACTTCCAATATCGAATTTTGAATGGGGAGGCATGAGGGAGCTTTAGGGAAGGTGCGGCGGGGAAATGGAACGCCGAACGTCGAACGCCGGGTTGTGAATGTCGAATGGCATGATTGAGGGGATTTTTTTGTGGGTGAAGAAGGTAGGGGCGTTCGAAGTTCATCACTCTTTCGTAATCACTTCGTCGAGATTGAGGAGGACGTTGGCGAGAGTGGTGTGGGCGGCGAGCTGGACGGGGTCGAGGTCATCGGGGACGGGGGAGGTGCCGATGGTGGTGAGGGTTTTCGCGGAGTCGGGGTTGGCTTTGAAATTGGCGAGATATTCGGCGAGGGCTGTGGTGAGGATTTCTTTTTCGTCCGGGCGCGGGTTGCGTTGGGTGACGAGTTTGAAGGCGTGGGTGATTGCGTCTTCGGGATTCTCTTTAAGGACGCGCTCGGCGAGTTTGCGGGCGGACTCGACGAAGGCGGTTTCATTGAGGAGGGTGAGGGCTGTCTCTTATACACATCTCCGAGCCCACGAGACCGAG
>CAJXVQ010000720.1 GCA_913060685.1 uncultured Verrucomicrobiales bacterium | reverse complement strand
AGATCAGCCTCGGTCTCGTGGGCTCGGAGATGTGTATAAGAGACAGGTTGAAGGTCGCTCCGATGAAGATGTTGGCGTCTTCCCAGCCCTGCGGAGTGAGGATCTGCTTGGCGACAATGCGTTCGCGGAGGTCCTTCATACCGGTCTTCTCGATCATGCGGTCGATGATGGCCTCGGTGTATTCTTCCTGCTCTTGTTCCCAGTCGTGGCCGTGACGAGTGTTGACGGAGGGGACGAGGACGTAGAGTTGGGAGTGGCCCGGAGGGGCGACAGTGGGGTCGGTGATACTGGAGTTGCGGATGTAAATCGACATGTCCTTGGAAATCGTTTTGCCCTCGAGGACCTCCTTGAGGTTGCGGTGGTAGTCATCTGCAAAAATGATGTGGTGGTGCGGTTGGTCTTCGTAAATGGTATCGAGACCGAGGTAGAGCATGAAGGTGGAGCAGGAGTATTTCTTCTTGAGGAGGGACTCGCGTGATTGCTTTTTCTCACCGAAGATGGTGCTGCGGGCGTGGGCGTAGTCGGCATTGACGATGAGTTGGTCGCATGCGAGGACTTCGCCATTGGTGAGTTCGACTTCGGTGGCGCTTTTGCCGCGGTATTTGATTTCTTTGACCTCGGTTTCGAGACGGATTGTACCGCCTTCTTCTTCGATGACGCGGCCCATGCTTTCAGAGATCTCAGAGAGGCCACCCTGGGTGTGGTAGATGCCGTGACCGTATTCGATGTAAGAAAGGATGCTGAAAAGAGCGGGGCATTTCCAGGGGGACATGCCGAGGTATTTAGCCTGGAAGGTGAAGGCGAGCTTGAGGCGATCATCGTTGAAATATCCGCCGAGGACATCCATGACGGACTTGGTGGTGGCGACGTAGGGCAGGGCCTTGAAAAGAACGGGGTCGGCGTAGGAGGCGAGGTTGTGGTAGGGTTTTTGGAGACAGGGGAAGATGGTGCGGAGCTTCTTGGCGTGATCGTCCATGAAACGGGTAAAATTCGCCACTTCATCAGGAAAGGTAGCGCGGAGGTTTTCGATCATCCTGTCGCGATCGCTGCTGGTTTCGAGTGAGACGTCGCCCCACGTGAGGCGGGTCATGGGATCGAGTGAGACGAAGTCGAGGTAGTCCTCACTTTTGCGGCCGGTTTCGGCAAAGATCTCATCGAGGGTGAACTTTTGGTGGAGAAAGGTGGGGCCGGTGTCGAAGGAGTAGGGGCCGAGGTTGAGTCGGGCGTTGCGGCCTCCGACGCGGTCGGCTTTTTCCAGGATGGTCACTTGATAGCCTCGATGGGCGAGGAGCATTCCGGCTGAGAGACCTCCGGGGCCGGCTCCGATGATGATGATGTGCTTCTTCAAAAGACGTTGGTTAAGTGCGGCGAAGGTTAAGATGGGAAAGGGGGATCACAAGTAGAATTCAGGAGGGGTGGGAGAGGGATTGAACAAGTGTGTCGAATCCTGCCGCTTTGTTAGGGTGGGGAGCCTTACCTTATGAAAAAAACGTCCTCAGTTCTTGTGTTGGCTGCTCTCGCAGCCGGTGGTTTTTATTTGAACCGACCGGGCGAAAAGGAGGAGGGACGGGTGATATTGCTGGATGAGGCCGGGGCTCTTTCAAATCGGCGACCGGCCAGGGTGGCGGTGTTGCCTTCGCGGCGGGAGATTGTGGACCAGCTGCCCGAGCAGCCTGTTGTGATCGGGCTCCATGGTGTGATGCCCGGACAGGATGCAAATATGGATGTCTACCGTCAGCTGGGTAAGGTTGATGGAGAAGCTTCACTTCAGTTTCTGCTGGAAAAATACGGAAAGGGGAATGCTTTTGTGGCCTATGCCATGGCGTATGCGCTGACCGGTTGGATGGAGGAGGACTTTGAAGGCGCGATGGCAGGCTTTCAGGAGTTTGTGAAACAGCCCAATGGATTTGTGTTTACCAATCCAAATGATCCGTTTCTTTTCCAGTGGAAGGGGGAGGAGTTTCATTCAGGCCTCATGTGAGGAGGTGGATTTGCACCACAGTTTGTGGTGGAAGTGGTGATGCGGAAAGCGGCTGAGCTGCGGCCAGTGGAAGCTCTGGCGATCTTGAAAGAAGGGCGATATGGCGGGATGACTTACTCAAGTGCGGTCAATGGATTTGTGAAGGGATATGTGAAATCCTCTGACTCGGAGGTGAATTGGCTGGAGCTGATCAAAGATGTCAAAGGGATCACCGGCGCAAGCGGAACCTCTTTCGTGGATGGGTATGGCACGGTTGCCCGGACGGTCGCGTTGGAATGGGCCAAGGAGGATTTGCGGGCTTCGCTGGATTGGTTTACCCGGGAAACAGGTCGGGAATTGAGCGATCCCAAGTATGTGGGGCAGATTACCTCGGTCCTGGGTGGATTGCCTGCAGAGGAGAAGTTTCAGGCGATTGATTGGATCGGAGAGCAGCGTGATCGACCTGAATGGAATGATCAGTTGGCGCTGAAATATGGCAAAACTCTTGCTCTCAAGAAGACTCCGCTGGACCCGGATGTGGATCGACTTGTGGGGTTTGTGAATAACGAGGATCTTCGCTACGAGTTTGTCTCGAACTTTTTGAAGCCTGCGAAATCAGGGAAAGGACTGGAGCTGCGATATGACCGGGTCAGCTTGAATCGGTTGATCGAATCGGCTCGACTGCCCGTGGAACGAAGCGAATCCTTGCAAAAACAGATGGCATCGGTCAAATGAGGTCGGTTGATTTGACCCTCTAAAATGCCCGATCTAGAATTTGAAAACCAATATGCCGACCTCGGGATCGTCATCGGGGTGGATGCTGTCTCTTATACACATCTGACGC
>CAJXVQ010000719.1 GCA_913060685.1 uncultured Verrucomicrobiales bacterium | reverse complement strand
GCGATACGAAGGAACGAGAGGCCGGGTTCGATCTGTCGGCAGCTCCAGCGCTTCCAACCCGCTCAACTGCCCGCTCCAGTAAGTGAGCAACTCCTCGAGCCGCCCGCCGTCCGAGAGGCCTTGTCGTTGCCAGATCGCGAAGTCGGCATACTGGACGGCCAGCGGCGAAAGATCAGCTTCCTCACCCAGGCAATTCGCATTATACAGCTTCCCCAATTCCCGCCTCAGCACCCCAAGCGACCAACCATCGCTGGCAATGTGATGCATCATGAGCAGCAAGACAGACTCGTTTTCTGATAGGCGGAGCAGAAACGCCCGAAGCATCGGGTCGTTCCCCAGGTCGAAGGCGTGACTTGCTTCCTGTCGCTCAAACCGTGAAATCTCAAGATCCTGCTCTTTCGATTTAAGCGGAGCCAAGTCCACCAAAGGAAGATCAAATCTGGCTGCTTTTCCAATGATCTGGACTGGTTCACCGTCGAGCATCTCGAAAGTTGTCCGCAGCACTTCGTGGCGATTGACCAACGTCTCGAGCGCCCCACGCAGCGCTTCCGCGTCCAAATCACCTTTGATCCGCCATGCAAAAGACATGTTGTAAGCGGTCAGATCTCCTTCCAACTGCTCAAGAAACCAGAGCCGCTGCTGGGAGAACGAAAGAGGCAATCCACGGGCCGAATCACGGGCGACTTGAATCAAGGTCAACGAACTTTTGCGGGCTCCGCCGTGTCGTAATTCTTCGATCTTTTCTGCAAGCCCGGCAATCGTCGGAGCCTCGAACAAACTGCGCACCGACAGATCAACCTGCAACTCTGACGCGATTCGTGCATTAACCCGGATCGCGACCAGTGAATGCCCGCCAAGTTCGAAGAAATCATCATGAATCCCGCACCTATCGACCCCAAGCAAGTCGCACCAAATCGTCGCCAGTTCGTCCTCCAGTGGAGTCCGCGGGCTGACGTAGCCGATTCCCAGTTCCTGCCGTGATCTATCTGGTTCCGGCAGACTCCGGCGGTCTACCTTTCCACTTGGCGTCAACGGAAGCGTGTCCAGCATGACAAATACGGATGGCACCATGTAGCTAGGCAACCGCTCACTTACATGCTCTCTCAACGAGGCAACATTGGTTGCTCCTTCCGCCTTCGAAACACAGTAGGCCACCAGGTGCTCTTCTCCCGGATGACCTTCGCGTAGCACTACCACGCACTGTGCGATCTTCGGATGGTCGTTGAACACCGACTCTATCTCCCCAATCTCAATGCGGAATCCCCTTAGCTTCACCTGATCGTCTTTGCGGCCAAGAAACTCAATATCGCCGGTCATCCGCCAGCGGCACGAATCCCCCGTGCTATAAAGCCGCGAATCAGGAGTTTCATCAAACGGATCAGAAACAAATTTTTCTTTCGTCAGCTCCGGCCGATTGAGATAGCCACGCGCCAAGCTGTCTCCCGCGATGTAAAGACTACCGGAAACCCCAATCGGGACAGGCTCCATATTCTGATTCAAAATATAAATGCGGGTGTTTGCGATGGGTTTTCCTATCGAAGGGACCAAAGGCCATGAATCGGCTCTCCCCTCAAGGTTCAAAGCCGTTACCACGTGGGTCTCTGTTGGACCATACTGATTTTGCAGAGCGGCGTTCGGATTGCCTCGTAACCAGTCGCGCACGGCGGGGGTAATCTGAAGTTGCTCTGCCGTACTAATCACCTCCCGAAGATCAGGTAACTCCAGTGGTTCACCCCTACTAACATTATGGCTAGCAAGAGACTGAAGGGCCACAAATGGTAGATTGATAAGCTCCACAGCCTCCACTCGAATCAATTCGGCTAGGCTTCCCGGATCGAGTCTAACATCGGGCGGTGTCATCACTAGCCCTCCCCCCGAACACAAAGTTACGAATATATCAGTGAAGCTAGCGTCAAAAATCAACGGACTGAACAGGAGCGTGCGATGCCCTCTCTTCAAGCTGGATTTGCTGATCTGCCAGTGAATCAGGTTTGCTCCACCACGGTGAAGAAATGCGACACCCTTCGGACGCCCCGTTGAGCCGGAGGTGTAGAGCACATAGACAAGATGCTCGAAGCAGGCACCATCAATTGGATTGACCCGGCTCCGCCTTGAGATATCCGGCCAATCAACTTCCAGACAGATCCTTCGTGCTTGGTGCTCCGGAAGCTCAGTCTCCAATGCTTGGGCATAAATAATGACCTTCACGTCAGCATCTTCGAGCATCAGCCGAAGCCGCTCCTTTGGATAGCTGCTGGAAAGTGGAGAATAAGCCCCCCCCGCCTTCAGGACTCCAAGTACCGCCACCACCTGGTTCAGCGATTGGTCGACGTGGATCGCCACCAGCACGTCGGGACCCACACCAAGATCACGCAGATAGTGCGCCAGCTGATTGGCACGCTCGTTCAAATCACGGTAATTTAGCTCCTCCCCCCCGCACACAATTGCGGTCGCATCAGGTGTCATCTCCACCTGTTCCTCAAACAATTCATGAACGCACTTCGCGGGATACTCCACCGCCGTGTCGTTCCACTCCACCAGGAGTTGATGGCGCTCCGCCTCGGTCAACATGGCCAACTCGCCGATACACTTCTCAGGATCCGCAGCTACCCCCTCAAGCAAGGTCAGGAAGTGACCCACCATGCATTCGATCCTCGAGGCATCGAAGAGGTCCGTGCTATAGACGATTTCCCCGGACAGCTTTTCCGACTGCTGCCAGAGATGCGCTTCAAGATCAAACCGCACTCTCTCGCTGCCAAGATTCGTCTTCGACACTTCAAGTTTGTCCAGCAGGAGATCGTCGTCCG
>CAJXVQ010000718.1 GCA_913060685.1 uncultured Verrucomicrobiales bacterium | reverse complement strand
AGCAGGGTCGCCTCAAATCACTTGAGACGATTGAGCGGTATTTATCACATTGGCTTCGCTGGGCGAAGGGTCCCGGACTGGCGACATCAAACACCCCTGATGCGATCAGACAAACACTGCTGCAAATATGCCGAGACCCCGCCGATGTGATGACAGAAACTTTCTCCTGTGCCATACTGGCTCAGGTTAAAAAACAACAAATACGAACAAAATACGAACAAAATATGAAAAAAGTATCATTACACAAGAAAGGGTCGTCAAAGGCTGCCATAGTTGCCGCCGTATCCCTCTCATGCCTCGGACTTACCCAGCAGGGTGACGCTGCGGTGACATGGCTGGCGACCGATGATGGGACGAATTTGACGTTGACGACGAGTGGCACGTTTGACGGTAGGGGTTTTGATGAAGATGGAATTACATTTAACGGTGATGCCGGATTATTTTTGGGCAATTCCGGAAGTGCCTACGCTTATTTCGATGATAATGGAGGCTTTTATCAGGCTGCACCTGGTTTTGGTTTCCTGAGCTCAACTGGGATCAATGATCCGTGGATATTAGGGAGCACATTTGCGAATACCTTGTCGGGGGATTCTTTCGGATTTCAGATAACCACACTAATATGGGACGTTAGTTTCGGAGATAGCCCTGGCGTCTTTACACCGAACACAAGTATGACTTTCAATGGTCTTACTGTTGCGTCGGCATTTGGTACCAACCTTGATGATGGACCCGTAGAACTGTTCCGGTCTACTGAGGTAGACGGGACTCTTATTGATTCAATATACGTGGGGCTGACGGCCTACGCCCCCGCCTCCATCCCCGAGCCCTCCTCCACCGTCGTCACCGGGCTTATTGTTGGTCTAGGTCTGCTTGTCCGCCGCCGCAAGTGATTGCGTGTGTCACAACTCATTCCCCAAGCTCCGCGATTCTGAAGGGTCCGGAGCTTTTTCGTGGAGTGATACGTCCGCCATTGAATCATCTCGGCTTCCTTCATAAGGCTTCTGAATACTGGAAAACATTGTCCTCATCTGTGGGCAAGTAGTAACCGTTGGAGAGGATGTCGCCAGCATTATGGAGGTCGGAGGGGTGTCCAGTTATCCCATCGAGCGGTCCGCCTGAAAAACTCAACATTGCCGAGGTGCCTTGTAGGGTCGCCTCATGCCGCTTGATGAGTGTTTCAGGCTTAGTGACCCTCTTCTTCCAGAAGGCGAGGAAAGCCTTGGTAATCGAGCTTAGAGCGCAATGCTGTTGGTGATCGTCTGGCGTGTTCATGGATTTTTTATGGTTGGTTGGTTTTGCAGGCTTCGCAGGTTTCGCAGGCAGGGGTGTTGTTTAAAATAAAGTGAGATCATCGACGATTTAGCTTAAGGACAGCGCGCTTAGAACCTCTTCCTCCTGCTCCTCCTTCGGGGATGAACTCTTTGATCTCGAAACCATCGGGAAATATTTGAGCAAGTCGCTCGACCTCTTTCTGTTGGAATCCGTTTCTGTCCCTGAGATTGCGGAGCGTCTCGCTTCTTTCCTCTTTGCTAAGGAGGATTTCACGGAGCCTTTGCCAGCGTTTCTCCTCCTTCTCGTAACGACTACGAGACATGAGGGAGAGTTGATGATGGCTAAACCATTGCGCCAGAGCTACCGCTTGTTGGGCAGTCTTCGCGGTAAGAACTTGGTTGGGGAAGTCATCACCATGGGCGGCAACGTGTAGCGACACGGCTAGTCTCCAAGCCTGCTCACCCCATCTCACGGGGAAGCATGAGAGGTCGGAGAGATCGCCGGTATTCCTAGCTCTTGCTTTACTAGCGTTGGTGAAGGCGCGGAAGATTTCAAGGGCCTCGGCGTCAGTGTCAATGGTGACGGGTGAGTTGGCTTTGTCTCGGTAATCTAGGGCAAGCTCTATCAGATCCTTCCATCGCTCTAGGACTCCCTCATCTGGAGTATGGGGATTCTCCGGTTCGCTTTCAGGTTCGGCGTGGGTGTCGGTGATAAGGAAACGGGGGAGCAAGCCTCCTTCGGTGAGATCGTCTTTTCCAAATAGCTCGGCGGCTTTATCAGGCTGGATCATCCAAGCGACTGAGAGACTGGGTTTCTGGAGTTCTACAGGTGGGCGGTGAATGCGGTGATAAGGATATGACTCATTCGAGAAGGCGGCTAGGTAGAGAGCTTCATCAGCCTGTCCGTTATTGTATCGGCCCATGATAACCCCTGCTGCTCCTCTAGCTTCTGGCGAGAAAGCCAAGACGGCTTCTCCAGGTTGACCCTCTAACTTGAGGGCAAGTGCTTCACTGGTGACGTTATCGACGATGAAGGAAGGACCTCGCCCTAGATCTTTTTCCAACTGAGCTTTGGCAGCTTCCAATTCGGCGAGAGCGTGGATGTTTTCAAGTGAAGGGTCTTTCTGTCCTTTTCTCTCCGACTCTTTGAGACGCCGTTCGGTAATACGAAGTTCAGCTTTAATTTGCGGGAGGTCCTGAGTGTTCCAGAGTTCCACCCGCGCGGCGATGGCAGCTTGGAGAGGCTTCGCTATGAGGTTACAAGCTTGTCCCTTGCCGCTCCCACTCTTGGCGATGGCTAAGAGGAAAAGGTTGGGTAGTGTGTGCTTCCCTCCTCCTCGGTGAACTCTCACTCCTCCTCCAAGTGATCCTGCGAGAATTCCAAGTGCGGGGATAATAGCGAGAGAGGGCGGGACGAGGGTGGATTTGCATGTTTCATCGACGATGGCTTGCAGGATATTTGGGAGTCTGGGGAGGGGTTCGTCATTTTCGTTTTCAAACAGCTGTCTCTTATACACATCTGACGCTGCCGACGATCTACTCTGTGTAG
>CAJXVQ010000717.1 GCA_913060685.1 uncultured Verrucomicrobiales bacterium | reverse complement strand
CTCTCGGGATCTTCGCTGCGATCGCTGAATGGGGATGGTCATGACCGGGACGGATCATGCCACTTAGGCCGGATGAATGAGCGGCTTTCCGGCTTCGACGACGAATTTGGCGCGGGAGGTGGTGACTCCGCCGGGCTTTGTCACTTCGTTGATGACCATATAGTCGGCGGTGTAGGTTTTTGAGGTGACGTCACACATGATGTAGCCGCGCTCGCGGTTGTGGAATTTGTTGCAGGGATTTCGGTCGCTGAGGTCGAAAGCTTTGGCGCTTCCATTTCCGCCGCTTGTGAGTGAGGTGGTGACGAATTCGGTGGCGAGGGTGGGGCGGTCGTCCTTGCGGTCATCGATGCGGAGTTCGTTGGCCCAGTTGGAGTGGATGTCGCCGGTGAGGACGACGGTGTTGGAAACCTTGTGATCACGAATGTGCTCGAGGAGCTTTTGGCGCTCGGCGGCATAGTCGGGCCATTGATCCATGGAGTAGGCGGCGGTGTCGCCCTTGGTGTTACGATCGACCAAGGCCATCATGACTTGCTGGGCGAGGATGTTCCAGGTGCCGGTCGAGGACTCGAGTGAATCGAAGAGCCACTTTCGTTGTCCTTCTCCGAGGAGGGTGTTGCGCGGATTGAGTGCGGCTTCGTTGAGAGGGCCCCGCCCGTCGTTGTTGGGCTGATTGGATCGGTATTGCCGGGTGTCGAGGACGAAGAAGTCGGCGAGTTTGCCAAAGTTGCCTTTCCGGTAGAGTTGCATGTTCGGTCCCTGGGGCATGGAGGATGGGCGTAGCGGCATCATTTCGTAGTAGGCCTGGTAGGCGTTGGCGCGACGAAGGAGGAGTTGGGCGGGAGTGACGTCTCGTTGCTCGGAAATGTCGTTGGCGTAGTTGTTGTCGACCTCGTGATCGTCCCACGTGAGGAACCAGGGGCAGGCGGCGTGCATGGCCTGGAGGTCGGCATCGGTGCGATATTGGCAGTAGCGAAGGCGGTAGTGGTCGAGGGTTTCAATCTCGGGTCCGAGGTGGCGGCGAACGTTGCCTCCTTTTCCGGCGGCGTATTCATAAATGTAGTCGCCGAGGTGGAAGACGAAATCGGGGTTATCCTTCTTCATCTCTTGGTAAGCGGTGAAGAGGCCTTGTTCCCAGTGCTGGCAGGAGGTGACGGCAAAGCGCAGCTTCTCAGGGTTGGCCTCGGGGAGGGGCATGGTGCGGGTTCGGCCAATGACGCTGGTGGCACCTCCGGATTGGAAACGGTAGAAATACCAGTGGTCGGGTTTGAGATCACTGGCTTCGATATGGACGGAGAAGCCCAAGGCGGAGGTGGCGTTCACTTTGCCGGAGGAGACTGGTTTTTTGAATGAATCGTCCTCTGAAATTTCCCAAAAGACTTCGACAGGGTGGTCGGGCATGCCGCCGGCCGCTTCCAGAGGCTTGGGGGCGAGGCGGGTCCAGAGGATGACGCTGTGGTGATCGGGGTCTCCCGAGGCCACTCCCATCGAGAAGGGATTGGAAGAAAAGGTCACCTTTTTAGCACTTCCAGCGGTCTGTCCGAGCAGTGGGATGGTGGAGAGGGCGGCCGCGTAGGAAAGAAAGAGGCGGCGGGAGAGATGGCCTTCGTGTTGGAGGGCTGAGGGAAGGCGATCAAACATAAGTTAAAGATTTTTATGATACTAGACGTATGATGGATGCTTGTCACTCTGCGAATGTGGCGTAGTTTGGTGATCTGACGTCGCTTCCTCAACGACCGGCGGGGGATGACCGGCCGGTTTCATCGGATCCATCTCGCGATCGTTTTGCCATGATCAAAATTCATAAACTCACCTCAGCGATTGTCATTGCCCTTGGCTTGTTCTCCGCGGCACCTGCGCCTGCGGCGAATCTCGAGTTGGTGGGGCGCGAGTTGATGCGGATGCTTCAAGATAGCCACTATGCCAGACTGCCTTTTAACGAGGAACTGAGCGCGCGCTTTCTGGAGCGGTATTTGGCGACGTTGGATGGGGATAAGATCTACTTTCTCGAGAGCGAGGTTTTGGAAATAAAGCGTCGCCACGAGCGGAGCCTCCACGTTGCGTTCAGCACTCAGAAGATTATGCCGATCGCGAGGAGTATCTTTAAGGTTTATAAAAGCCGGGTCGAATCGCGGGTCGGTTATGCGAAATACCTTCTCAGGACCCAGAAGTTTCCTTTCGAGAGGGACCGCAGTGTTCCGGCCGATCGTAAGGATGTCCCCTGGCCTGCTGACGGAGTGGCGTTGCAGAAGGTGTGGCAGGATGATGTGGAGGCCTTGCTGCTCCGCGAGATCGTGCGCCGGGAACGTTTGAAGGGGCGGGCGCTTGAGGAGGGAAAGCCTGATCCTTTTCGCGACGATCCCTCGCCAAAAGAGCAGCTGGCCTTGCGCTTCGATCGCATGTTGAAAACGGTCAAGGGCACGACCGATGAAGACATTGCCAATTACTTCTTTTCCGCGGTGACCAAGTCGTATGATCCTCACAGCGAGTATTTCAGCGCGAATGAAATGGCGCAGTTCAAGATCGACGTGAGCAATGAGCTGGTTGGGATTGGGGCCAGGCTTGATACGAATGATCAGGGTGAAATTGAAGTTCAGGGAATCGTAAATGACGGCCCGGCCGACCGTCAGGGCGGGTTGAAGCTAGGTGACCGGATCATCGCGGTTTCACCGGAGAATGATGGTCAGTGGAAAGACATTCTTTTTAAGCCGCTCGACAAAGTGATCGGTGATGTTTTAGGGAGAAAAAATGCCCCGGTGGGATTTCGGATTCGCAGGATGGTGGACCTGTCTCTTATACACATCTGACGCTGCCGACGATCTACTCTGTGTAG
>CAJXVQ010000716.1 GCA_913060685.1 uncultured Verrucomicrobiales bacterium | reverse complement strand
ATCTACACAGAGTAGATCGTCGGCAGCGTCAGATGTGTATAAGAGACAGTCACAGCATGATCCAGAAATCCATCTCAAAGCAGTTCGGGGCCAAGGGAATGTCCTATGGTGACCGCAACGCCCAACTCGTTGTGGCCTACCTTGTCATCTACCAGGAGCCTGGTATGACTGCGAGCTACGAAGACTACTTCGGCTATGGACGGGATACTGAGAAAATCTCAGATGTTGCCCACACCCGCGGTTCGCTCAAAAACAAGAGGCCCGATTATTTCCGCCAAGCCGGAGTGTTGATTGATGTCATCGACTCAAGCACCAATAAGCTCGTCTACCGGAACTTGGCCAAGGGTGACGTGGTCAAGGGAGCCTCCGCCGGCACCCGTGCGGCGAAAATCGACGCCGCAGTCGGTCAGGCGCTTGCCCCTTTCTTCACCCGCTAACAGATAAGGGTGAAGGATCTTTAATTTGATCTGCACTTAAAAAAACGGCACGTTGGAAAGTTCAATACTTTCCCTTGCTTGCTTCCGGAGCTAGGTATTTCCTTGTGAATGAGAGGAACAAATACATCGCACTCGCCTTACTCGCGGGGACGCTCGCTTCCTGCGAGAAACCCGGGAAGAAGGAAGTAAGCGCCCCTCCGAAAGGAGGCGGAATGGTGAGGATCGAAGGTGGAACCAGCGCCATGGGTTCGACCGGTAGCTTTGAGACTCCATACGGACACAAGGAATTTCCGGAAGAACGGCCAGTGCGTGAACTGGAAATTTCCGGCTTCTGGATCGACGAGACCGAGGTCACCAACAAGCAGTTCGCCGCTTTCGTGGAAGCAACGGGCTATCTTACCTTCGCGGAACGCACCGCGGATCTCACGGATTTTCCGCCAGGCTCCGAGGACTCGCTTCCCAAGCAACCCTTCAACCAGGGATCGATGGTCTTCACACCTCCCGAAAAATTTGAAGGCAATCCGAACACTCCCGGCTCATATTTCTCATGGTGGCGCTGGGATCCCGAGGCGAATTGGCGGCACCCGCTGGGTAAAGGCTCGGATACCAACGGCAAGGAAGACCATCCCGTGGTCTGTGTCACCATTGAGGATGCGGCGGCGTATGCCAAGTGGTCAGGAAAGCGGCTCCCGACGGAAGCGGAGTGGGAATTCGCGGCCCGCGGAGGACTGAAAGGTAAGACCTATTGCTGGGGCGATGAACTCAAACCCGGCGACAAGTGGATGGCGAACACCTACCATGGAGAATTCCCGACCACCGACACCGCCGAGGACGGCTTTGTTGGCAGCGCTCCCGTAAAATCTTTCCCCCCAAATGGCTACGGCCTATCCGACATGGCCGGAAATGTCTGGGAACTTTGTTCCGATTACTACGATCCGGAATACCCTTCAAAATGCGAGAAATGCGATCCCAAGGGGCCGGAGACATGGGTCAACAGAGGGAACGGGAGGAAGTCCGACGGAGCTCCGCAAAATGTGATCAAGGGTGGCTCCTTCCTGTGCCATATTTCCTACTGCATGCGTTATCGCCCCGCAGCGAGGCACTCGCTTGAGAGCGATTCACCCGCAAATCACGTCGGCTTCCGCTGCGTGAAAGATCTCTAAATCAGAGAATCGGCCACCATGCAATTCTCACACCAAAGCAGAATCGCCAACGCAATCATGACGGCAAAAAACACTCAATGACACTACGATTTTCCTGCTTGCGCTTTCCGCGTTCATACTGGATGAGGAATATCTACTGTTAGACTTGCCAGTCAGAATAGCCCGCTGGTAAGATCCTCATTTAAGGATATTCCCCCCTTAATTATTCACTATGAAACTACGAACAAAAATGCTGGCGGCTCTATGGTGCGCAGCGATTCCCGCCAATGCGGCGGACAAACCAAACATCCTCGTCATCTGGGGTGACGATATCGGTGGATTTAACATCAGTGCCTACAACATGGGCATGATGGGATATCAGACGCCGAACATTGACAGTATCGGCAAACAAGGCGCGATCTTCACCGACTGGTATGGTCAGCAAAGCTGCACCGCCGGCCGCGCCGCCTTCATCACCGGCCAATCACCCATGCGGACCGGTCTGACCAAAGTCGGACTGCCCGGTGCCCCGGAAGGCATGAAGAAGGAAGACCCAACGATCGCCACCCTCCTCAAGGCCCAGGGTTACATGACCGGACAGTTCGGGAAGAACCACCTTGGTGATCGCGACGAAATGCTCCCCACCGAGCACGGCTTCGACGAGTTCTTCGGAAACCTCTACCATCTCAATGCCGAGGAAGAACCAGAGCAACCTGATTATCCAAAGGACCCTGCCTTTAAGAAAAGATTCGGCCCTCGTGGTGTCATCCACAGCTTTGCCGACGGCAAAGTCGAAGACACCGGCCCGCTTACTAAGAAGCGCATGGAAACAATCGACGAGGAAGTCAACGTCAAGGCGCTCGACTTCATGGAACGCGCTGCCAAGGCAGACAAGCCGTTCTTCCTCTGGTGGAACTCAACCCGCATGCACGTCTTCACTCACCTGAAGGAGGAATCCGAGGGTAAGACCGGCCACGGCATCTATGCCGACGGGATGGTTGAGCACGACGGACATGTCGGTCTCGTCCTGGCCAAGCTCAAGGACCTTGGTCTCGAAGACAACACCATTATCATGTACTCCACCGACAACGGTGCCGAAACCTTCACCTGGCCTGATGGCGGCACGACCATGTTCAAGGGGGAAAAGAACACCAACTGGGAGGGCGGATACCGCGTCCCATGTATGATCAAGTGGCCCGGCACCATCAAGCCTGTCTCTTATACACATCTGACGCTGCCGACGATCTACTCTGTGTA